>NZ_JAJEPT010000004.1:0-241487 GCF_020686995.1 Blautia fusiformis | reverse complement strand
GTTATTGCGGCAGGGCCTGCTGTCTGAGCCGCAGGCGAGTTCTGGCCCTGCCGCAATGCTTTTAGCCGTCTCACGGAGCCCTAGTAGTATCCCCCGACGGAGTCCCTGCCCGGAGCGATGCCACCTTCCTCTGGCGTCCCTCAACCACATCCACCCACAAAACCTCAAAAACCCCACCGACTGCATCCACTCCCCGGACCGATGCCACCTCCCTCTGGCGTCCCTCTCCATCCCAACAAAAAAAACGGCACCCGGCAGTTCCAACACTGCCAGACACCGAAACCAAAACACCCGTCAAACAGACCTATACAATATATAATCAACATTCGCTATCCGCTCAACTCAATTACCACCAGAAAGTTCTCTCAGCAACTCAAGATCGCTGGCCTGCACTTTAATATTCGTAGTCAGCTTCTCACCCTCAGGGCTAATATACGTCACCTCAAGAATACTCCCCTCACGAATCCCCCGCCGGGAAACCGCACTACAAAATGCCGGAAACTTCGGATGATTCTGTTTAAATGTATTCCATGCATTCATAACCTTCATCATATTTCCAATATTTCCAATATTACCAATACCCATAACCAACACCAGCCTTTCCCTTACTATCATCTATGTTTTTTTATCTATTAACCCAAACACAGCCGCCGTACAAACCATACAGCGGCTGACCACATGATCCTATTCAAAATAACCTGCCGGAAACTCACAACCCTCTGATAAAAGAAATCGCATCCCGGATCCCAGCCACATAAACCAATTTAATTCCTTTAATACTCTCTGTAGCCGTCCGGTTCACCTCAGGAAGTATCACCGTCTCAAACCCAAGCTTTTTCGCTTCCTGCACACGCTGTCCGGCCATACTCACTGCACGAACCTCGCCACTCAGACCAATTTCACCAAACGCCATCACAGAATCCGGGATCACGATCTCCTTCGCACTGGAAATAATAGCAAGACAAATACCCAGATCGATCGCCGGCTCTGTCATCTTCATGCCACCCGCAATATTCACATAAGCATCCGAAGCAGCAAGATGAACTCCCGCCTTCTTCTCCAGAACCGCCATCAAAAGATTCACACGATTAAAATCCGTACCAACTGCTGTTCTTCTCGGAATTCCAAAATTACTCTGACACACCAGAGCCTGGATCTCCACCAAAATCGGTCTCGTCCCCTCCATAGAACATGCAACAACAGACCCCGAAGCATTCTCCGGTCTTCCATTCAAAAGGAACTCGGAAGGATTCTTCACTTCTTCAAGTCCGGAATTCTGCATCTCAAAAACACCAATTTCATTGGTAGAACCAAAACGATTTTTCACCGCACGCAGGATCCGGTAAGAAGCATGCCTGTCTCCCTCAAAGTAAAGCACAGTATCTACCATATGTTCCAGTACACGAGGACCTGCCACATTTCCCTCCTTGGTCACATGACCCACGATAAAAATGGACACTCCCATACCCTTAGCGATCTGCATCAGTACATTGGTAGATTCCCTCACCTGAGAAACACTTCCCGGCGCAGACGAAATATCTTCATGAAACATCGTCTGGATAGAATCCACAACAGCTACATCTGGTTTCGTCCGCTCAATGATCTCCCGGATATTTTCAAGATTCGTCTCACAGAGCAGTTTCAGTTTATCATTAAACGTTCCAAGCCGATCTGCCCGGAGCTTGATCTGTCTGAGAGACTCCTCACCAGAAATATACAAAACAGAAATCCCCTGTGAAGATAAATTTCTGCACACCTGCAACAACAATGTAGACTTGCCAATACCAGGATCTCCACCTACCAAAACAAGGGAGCCGGGGACGATTCCGCCTCCCAGCACCCTGTCAAGTTCACCGATTTCGCAGCTCTGACGTTCATCTGAAGAAAGACTGATATCTTTCAGAACTACAGGCTCCGTTTTCTTTTGTGTAGTTTTAATACTCCCTGAGGAAGATTTTTTGGAAGAAACCGTTTCCTCCACAAAAGTATTCCATGCCTTGCATGCCGGGCACTGCCCCATCCACTTGGCTGATTCATACCCGCATTCCTGACAGAAATAAACCGTTTTTTTATTTTTTAGCATTTTACAATTTTAACTTCTGCTTTGGTGTTCGCATCCAGTTCAACACTGAAAGAAAGCTTGCCGCCCAGGTTTGTGGTCATTGTACCTGTACTTACATCGTCAATAAATACCTGATACTCTGTCTCAGCTTCCAGTTCAACAGTAATCTGAGAATCCTCAAAGCCCTGAACCTCAAAACTCATTGCTGTTCCATCCTGCTGAAGATGGAACACACTGGTTCCCGGAACAGACTCATATACGAACATTCCATTACGCTCAAGTTTGGTGATCTCCTTATATGTTTTTACTTTATACATATCTCCCTGATACTGATAATCCGACAATTTGGATTTCTGATTTAATTCATAATCTCCAAAACTGATAGTCCCATTATCTTCTGTGCGGATCAATTCCTGTACCACTGCCATGATCTTATGTCCTCCTGAAATCTTTCGTTGTATAGTTTTAATTTTGTTAATTATAACTTATTTCTGTTTTTTTGGCTATAGAAAGTAATAAAATTCTTACGCTTTCTCCGCATCTTTTACTTCAAAGTAGATTTTCTTGTCTTTGACCTTCACCTGTACGGTATCACCGGCTTTGATCCGACCTTCAAGGATTTCTGTTGCCATCTCATCCTCAATCTTTGTCTGGATCGCACGACGCAGCGGTCTTGCACCGTATTTACTGTCAAAGCCTGCATCTGCGATAAGATCTTTAGCTGCTCCGGTAACTTTCAGTATGATATCCAGCTGTTCCTGACAGCGTTTTTCCAGGTTTTTCAAAAGAATAGTAACGATCTTCCTGATATTTTCTTTATTCAGAGAATGGAATACCATGATCTCATCGATCCGGTTCAGAAATTCCGGTTTAAACATCCGCCGCACTTCTTCCATCACTCCGGACTTCATACGTTCATAATCACGCTTTTCCGTATCTCCGGACATAAATCCAAGATGTTTCGGTTCCATGATCATCTGCGCACCTGCGTTGGAAGTCATGATAATGATCGTCTGCTTAAAATCCACTTTTCTGCCTTGAGCATCTGTAATATGACCATCATCAAGTACCTGCAGAAGAATATTAAACACATCCGGATGAGCCTTTTCAATCTCGTCAAAAAGAATGACACTGTATGGATTTCTGCGCACTTTTTCGCTGAGCTGTCCACCTTCTTCATAGCCTACATATCCGGGCGGCGATCCGATCATTTTAGAAACACTATGTTTTTCCATATATTCGGACATATCTACACGGATCATTGCCTGCTCACTTCCAAATACAGCTTCCGCCAGCGCTTTGGAAAGCTCCGTTTTTCCCACTCCGGTAGGTCCCAGGAATAAGAAAGAACCTATAGGCCTTGCCGGATCCTTTAATCCTACTCTTCCCCTTTTTACCGCACGGGCAACTGCAGAAACTGCCTCATCCTGTCCGATCACACGTTTTTTCAGAACCTTTTCCAAATTTGCAAGCTTACGGGATTCCCCCTCTGTCAGACGCTGTACAGGTATTTTTGTCCAGTCAGACACAATACCGGCAACTGCCTCTTCATCAACTGTAAGTGGATTTTTCCTATTTTTCCGCTCCGCCTTTCTTCGGATCTTTTCCAATTCTGCTTCCGCCTCATTCTGCTTTGCCTGTGCTGTTTTTGCACCTTCAAGATCTGCATTTATGACTGCCTGTTCTTTTTGTTTCAGAATATCGTGGATCTCTCTTTCCAGTGCTTCTGCTTTCGGAGACGGACGATATCCCGCCAGTTGTACTTTCGACGCTGCCTCATCAATAATGTCAATGGCTTTATCCGGAAGAAACCGGTCATTGATATAACGAACGGACATTTTTACAGCCGCCTCAAGGGCCTCATCCAGAATCTCTACACCATGATGTTTTTCATAATATGGGCGCAGCCCCTTCAGGATTTCAACAGCCTCCTCTTCTGTAGGCTCTTCCACGATGATAGGCTGAAAACGCCGTTCAAGCGCTGCATCCTTTTCAATGTATTTCCGATATTCTTCCAGTGTCGTTGCTCCGATCAGCTGGATCTCTCCACGGGAAAGAGACGGTTTCAGGATATTGGAAGCATCCAGTGCACCTTCCGCTCCACCGGCTCCGATGATCGTATGGATCTCATCAATAAAGAGCAATATTCCCTGCTGTTCGCTTACCTCATCGATCACATTTCGGATACGTTCTTCAAACTCACCGCGATATTTACTTCCTGCGACCATTCCGGAAAGATCCAGAACTACAACCCGCTTATCCTTCACAGTATCCGGTACCATTCCTGTGACGATCCGCTGTGCAAGTCCCTCTACAATAGCCGTTTTTCCTACTCCCGGTTCTCCAGTCAGGCAGGGATTGTTCTTTGTTCTTCTGCTCAGGATCTGGATCAGTCTGGCAATCTCTTTATCCCTTCCCACTACAGGATCCAGCTTACCTTCTTCTGCCATGGCCGTCAGATCTCGGCTATACTGATCCAGAGTTGGTGTTACACTGCTGTTTCTTCCCTTTGAAGCTTTTACAGCCTGGAATTCTTCCGCAATGGCATCGCTGTCCATTCCCATAGCTGTCAGCACTGCCGCATAAAGCTTCTGGATATTGGCACCCATTGTGTACAGCAGTCTGGTACCCACACAGTCTGTTTCTTTCAACATTGCCAGCAGAATATGTTCTGTCCCGACTTCCTCAAAACGCATGGATTCTGCTTCTGCATATGCACCCTCAAGAACTCTTCTGGTTCTCGGACTGAATCCCGGTTTCTGTGAAACAGCCGTATTTCCCGGCGGTGCGATCAGTTTATCGATCAGAGCCATCGCTTTATCAGCCTGGATTCCAAACTCCTCCAGAACTCTTCCTGCTGTGCCCTCCTTTTCTTCTACAAGCCCGACCAGCAGATGCTCCGTGCCGATATAACTATGTCCGCAGGAGCTGGCTGCCTCTTTTGCCAGAGCAAGAACATTCTCTGCCTGTTTTGTATATCGTTCCTGCATGATGTCTCCTCCTATCTGTCTGTGTCATACTCGTCAAAAATCTCGTCCACCAGCTGATGGACTTCTTCTCTTGTTACATTTTTACAGCATCCCCATGCCATTGCTACTGTCAGATTCTGTTTCATTTCTTCCAGTGCTCTGACCTTATCTGCATCTATGGAGATCACCGCTCCCTTTCGCCTGTCAATAGTCACAAAGCCTTCCTGACGAAGCAGCGCATATGCCTTATTCACAGTATGCATATTGATTCCTGCAATGCTTGCAAGCTGCCGTACAGAAGGCAGAGTATCCCCTTCATGAAGCCTTGATGTAGCGATCCCCATTATGATCTGATTGGTGATCTGCATATAGATTGCCTCATCACTGTTAAAATCGATTTCTATCACCATAGGGTAATCTCTCCTCTACAACAGCAAAAGGCTGCACAGTTTCATCCTGGCAGCCTGCTGTGATTTTTGTTTTTATTTACTGATCCCTGCAATCTTCTCTATCTGTTCTTTGTTAAGAACCAGATTAAATCCCATTGGATTTACCACATAAGCGTTTGCCTGCGGAATCATCAGGCTCGGAAGTTTGTCTATAGTCACTTTCGCAACACGGAGATTCTTGCCTCTTCCAAATTTCTCAAATTCCATAACATCTGTAAACACAGGCTGCATGATCTTATCCTCTTTATTTTTCAGATACGGAATATGGAGCTTTCCATCTTCTTCCTGCTCTGCATTGATCGCGATCAGGAATTCTGCCTTACGCAGGTTTGCTATCAGCTCTTCTTCCAACTCACGGATATTCTTATGCTCTTCCTGTTTTACCGGGCGACGCAATTCCTGCATAAAATAGATTCCGGAAAGTTCAAGAGACGGGTTCAGAAGCGGTCTCTTTGACGGCTCGATCTTACTCATATCTCTCTGGTTTGCGATCTTTCCGATCTCAATCTCGATCTTCTCTTCTCCGTCGATCCAGATCACACTGTTCACTCCGATCGCGTACAGCGTACCATACAGTCTTGGATAGTCTTTTTTCTCATATTTCATGCCCATAAGAAGGATCTTATCCTCAAGGAGCTGTTTACCATATTCTTTGATCTCTTCTTCTGTGGCAAAAATCCTTGCCTGGTCATTAAATGTTTCTTCATCACAGGTCACATATGGAAGTCTGGTTGCCTGTGAATATGCAACAACTACTTCCTCCCTGTTTCTGAGCTCATGGATTGCTTCTTCTACACTGATTCCCATTTTTCTGTCCTCTCTGCCTCATCACTTGGATGCGACACCTCATCAAGGAAAATGGTTGGTTCCTGTTGTGCCCTGTCAGCATCCAGCTTTTCATGTTCGTAACTACTCACTGTGTTTCATAGTTGTTACTATTGTACAATGAAATCCCTGTTTTCGTCAAGCTGTGCCTGTGAAAAATGACCAACTTAAGCCTCGTCGATAGCTTTTCCGATATCGTGACGCATATACTTATTTGCAAAGCTGATCCACTCTGTAGCAGCATATGCATTCTTTCTGGCTTCTTTTAATGTCTCTCCTTTGGCAGTGATGCCAAGAACACGCCCACCGTTTGTAACGATCTCTCCATCTTTAAATTTGGTTCCCGCATGGAAACAGTAGTATCCGTCTTTGTCCTTAAAATTCTCAAATCCATGGATCGGGATACCTTTTTCGTATTTTACCGGATATCCATCACTTGCAAGAACAACACAAACTGCTGCATTGTCCTCAAATTTCAGATCGATCTGATCAAGTTTGCCGTCTACACAGGCTTCCATTACTTCAATGATATCATTCTCCATACGCGGAAGAACAACCTGTGCCTCCGGATCCCCAAATCTTGCATTATATTCCAGAACCTTCGGGCCATCTGCAGTAAGCATCAGTCCGAAGAAAATGATTCCCTTAAACGGACGTCCCTCTGCTGCCATGGCATCTACTGTTTTCTGATAAACATATTTCTTACAGAATTCATCTACTTCCGGAGTATAGAACGGACTTGGAGAAAATGTTCCCATTCCACCTGTATTCAGTCCCTGATCTCCATCTTTTGCACGCTTATGATCCTGTGCAGATGTCATGGTACGGATTGTCTTTCCATCAACAAAAGAAAGTACGGAAACCTCACGGCCTGTCATAAATTCTTCAATTACCATGGTATTTCCGGCATTTCCGAATTTTTTATCTTCCATGATCTCTTTTACACCAGCTTCTGCCTCTGCAAGATCCTGGCAGATCAGAACACCTTTTCCAAGAGCAAGGCCATCTGCCTTCAAAACGATCGGGAATTTTGCCTCGGTTCTTAAATATTCCAGAGCTTTTTCCGGATCATCAAAATTCTCATAAGCAGCTGTAGGAATATCATATTTTTTCATAAGATCCTTGGAAAAAGCCTTGGAGCCTTCCAGAATAGCAGCATTTTTGCGCGGTCCGAACACACGCAGTCCCTCTGCCTCAAATACATCTACGATTCCGCCCACAAGAGGATCATCCATTCCCACGATAGTAAGATCGATCTCTTTTTCTTTGGCAAAGGCTGCCAGTTTTTCAAACTCCATTGCTCCGATATCTGCACATTCCGCATACTCTGCGATTCCTGCATTTCCAGGTGCACAGTAGATCTTGTCAACTTTCGGGCTTTTTGCAACACTCCATGCAATTGCATGTTCTCTTCCGCCGCTTCCTACGATTAATACTTTCATCTGTTTACTCCTTTGTTTCATCTGTCTGCTGATTACTTTAAAGAAACAATTCCATCTGTCACTGTGATCTTGTCATTGGCGATAAGATTGATTGCTTCCGGAAGGATCTTCCACTCTGCTTTTTCCATTACACGTCTCTGAAGCTCCTTGGATGTATCTCCGTCTTTTACCTTTACTGCCTTCTGAAGGATGATAGGACCTGTATCCGTTCCGGCATCTACGAAATGGACCGTAGCGCCTGTTACTTTCACTCCTCTTGCAAGAACTGCATCATGGACCTTAAGTCCATAAAAACCTTTTCCGCAGAAAGACGGGATCAGAGATGGATGGATATTGATGATCTTGTTGGGATACGCTTCCACCATCATCGGAGGGATCGCAACCAAGTATCCTGCAAGAACGATCAGGTCTACCTCTTTTTCCTGAAGCTTCGCCAGTAATGCTTTATGGAAAGCTTCTCGGTCCGGATAGTCTTTCGGTGCGATGCATGCCGCCTCTATATCGTGCTTTCTGGCTCTTTCCAGAGCATAAGCGGAGGCATTATTGCTGATCACGATATCCACTTTTGCATTTGTGATCTCTCCTGCATCAATGGCATCCAGGATCGCCTGAAGATTTGTTCCTCCACCGGAAACAAGAACACCGATCTTTAACATAAGGTCACTCCCTTTTCTCCCTCTTCAATGGTTCCTACCACATATGGCTTATCACCGGTTTTGCGGATAGCTTCCATTGTTTTGTCAACATCTGCAGGATCTACTGCCAGGATCATTCCAAGACCCATATTATATGTATTATACATCATATGCTCATCAATATTTCCTTTTTCGGCAAGGAGCTTAAAGATCGGAAGTACCGGATAGCTGTCTTTTTTGACAACAGCTCTGGTTCCCTCTTTCAGCATACGCGGGATATTCTCATAGAATCCACCACCTGTGATATGGCTGCATGCATGGATCTTCACGCCAGACTCTCGGATGCTCTTCAGCGCTTTTACATAGATTCTGGTCGGTGCGATCAGTGCCTCTCCCAGAGTTGTTCCAAGCTCTTCATAATAAGTATCCAGAGACTCTTTTGTCATGTCAAATACTTTACGTACAAGAGAAAATCCATTACTGTGAACTCCTGTGGAAGCCATACCGATCAGGACATCTCCTGGTTTCAGGGCCTCTCCTGTAAGAAGATCTTTTTTGTCAACGACTCCTACTGCAAATCCGGCAAGGTCGTACTCATCTTCCGGCATAAGTCCAGGATGCTCTGCTGTCTCACCACCGATCAGAGCTGCCTCAGACTGTACACAGCCCTCTGCAACACCTTTTACGATCTCTGCGATCTTTTCCGGATAATTTTTGCCGCAGGCAATGTAGTCCAGGAAAAACAATGGCTCGCCGCCTGCACATGCAATATCATTTACACACATGGCTACAGCATCGATTCCGATGGTATCATGCTTGTCCATAACCATGGCTACCTTAACCTTGGTTCCACATCCGTCTGTTCCGGAAACCAGAGTAGGCTCTTCCATATCTTTGAATTTCTCCATGGAAAATGCACCTGAGAATCCACCGATTCCTCCAAGTACCTCCGGTCTCATTGTCTTGGCAATGTGCTTTTTCATCAGCTCTACTGATTTGTATCCTGCCTCAATATCTACGCCTGAAGTCTTGTAATCCATAATGTCCTCCTTATGACAACACCTTTTTATTTTTATGGTAAAAGATTTATTTAGTAATTTTTGTATCCAACTTCCTGAAGCCTTGCGTCTTTCTTCTCAACCTGCTCCTTCAGCTCCTGACTGTAAGCTTTCAGTCTGGAAAGAAGCTCTGCGTCGGAAGTTGCAAGGATCTTGGCAGCAAGAAGTCCCGCATTGGCGCCACCATTGATCGCTACTGTAGCAACCGGGATACCGCTTGGCATCTGTACGATTGAGTAAAGGGAATCTCTTCCTCCCAGAGATGTTGTATGCATCGGAATACCGATCACCGGCATTGGAAAGATCGCTGCGCACATTCCCGGAAGATGAGCTGCCATTCCTGCGCCTGCGATGATAACTTTGAAGCCTTTTTCTTCTGCTGTCTTTGCATACTCGAAAAATACATCCGGTTCTCTGTGTGCGGAAATGATCTTCATCTCATAATCAATTCCCAGTTTCTCCAGGATATCTGCTGCTTTGCTCATAACCGGCATATCTGAATCACTACCCATTACAATTCCTACTTTTGCCATTGTGTTCTCCTTTCATGGTACACTAACTGAATATTAACCTGTGTCCTTTGACTATTGTTATGGTTATTCTACGTATATTCTCACTTTCTGTCAATACGATCAGAAAAACTGTAAATTTACTAATTAACTTATATTATTAATTAATGGAAGATTCTCAAAAGGACGGTTTAATTCCTCTGTTCCCGGAAGAACAAACCTTCCGTTTTCGATAATGGAAAGCATTTCTCCCTCATCATCGATCACACGGATGCTTCCAAGCTCATCATAGGGAATGGTAATATCTGTATGACAGCCATAATAAGCAAGGCTTACGTCATCCTTTCGCATCTCGGAAATCTCATTATCCCTGGCGATGATCTCTTTTCCATCCGGATTATATACCGGTGTATCCTCTGCCCAGCTGTAACAGGTATCGCCCACAGCAAAATGCGGTCCCATTTTTTCTGCGATCAGGATCGGAAGCTTATCCGCAATTCCGTATTTCAGCGCCGCCACATAGGCTGTGGTATTTGTACCGATAGCAAACTCTCCCATGGGGATTTTCGGATGGTGGTGGAGGATATTATCTTCAATATATTTCCGGTTCTCTTCTTCGGTTTTAAAATTCGAACAGGTGTAATCAATAACCTGGCCGCAGTCAAATACCAGCTTCAGATCCCGGAACTGAAGACCGTTCAGATATACTTTTTTCACATGAAGGATTCCGCCTGTGCCTGCCAGCTGTGGAGATGTAAAGACTTCGCCCACCGGAATATTCACGTCTGCCACACAGTTCTCAAAATTCGTCTGTTTCTTCGGATCTGTCAGTTCATGAAGATGAATCAGAAGATCCGTCTCATTGTCTCCACGTCCTTTGACTTCCACCCACTCACAGGTATCCAGGGTATTGATGATCGTCTGCTGGATTTCCTGATAGAGATGGTAATCCAATGTATTGATCTTTACGATCTCACGGAAAATTTCCTCATAATTTCCACCAATCTCAGGAACCGGATATGCAATGATCGTAAAACTTCTCTCATCACCTTTGATGTATCGGTTTACGATCTGTCCGGATTCATTGTCAAGCTCCGTCTGAAGCTTCTGCTGCATCTCGCTTAATGCATAAGCTTCCGGCTTACTTACCGGAGAGAAAGGATTTTCTCCAAATGTATCAATGCAGGCCGGACCGCCATGTACTTCTGCCAGTTCTCTGTACTTCTCATAGGAAGTCTGCATAGCCCGAAGTTTTCGCTGAACAAAATCCCCATCCAGGAACAATGCACTGTCCTGACGATGATCGTAGTCGTACTGCGGATTGGCAACGCCGCCTGTATAGCCTACTCTCACTGCCCCTCTCTTATTTACCACATGTGTTGCATGGCGATAGATCACCGGCTTCAGACCCATTTTTTCAAACTGAAGGATCGCTGCTTTTACCATCCGTTCGAAGCCAAGACTATATCGGATATTTACTGTTTTCTTTTTTGTGATATCCTTCCGTCCGGTGATAAATCCGATCCGATAGCCTTCTGTATAGGTAAAAGCCATCTTATCGATTTCTTCCTGAGAAAGGGAGTTCAGAAACTCTGCAATTCCTGTTTCATTTTCTGAAACAAACTCGCCATAGCGATACAGATATCTCAGATCGGAAAGATCCGAATTCATGATGATATCTGCCGCAAAGTCAAGCTCCGGATCTACACCTTCCCGTATCCTCTGCTCCATCATATCCTGGCAGTAATCATTCACATAGGAACGGAGAATCCCTTCCACTGTTGCAGCCTCCGGAAGTTCTTCCTCGCAAAATGCAGAATATACTTCCAGAAACAGTTCCATGGATACGATCATATCCCACAGCCTTTTCTCATGTGCATAAGCTACAGTTCCTGCGATCTCTGCATACAGAAAACTGAAGGCTTTTCCGTATTCTCCCAACTGCTTTACTGCATACGCCGGATTTCCATAGCTGCTTTCATAATTTTCCAGGAGAATATCCTGATAAAAGCAATGATTTCTCTCCTTCAACTCCTCCATCGTAAGCTCTGCTGAGCTCTCATCCATCACATCTGCTGCCATGGAAAGAAACTTTGCCCTGTTTCTGAAAAAATCTCCAAACGGTTTTTTTACGGTTTCTTCTGTTATGATCTCACGGATCCGTTCCTTAGCAAGTCCATAACGTTCTTTCATGCATTCTTCCAAGACTTCATCTCCCATCTTTTTCATCATCGATCACATGCCCCAGGGCAATGTGTTTGTCAACGAGTTCTTTCATATATTCCCAGATCACTTCAGAACCTTCTCCCGTTTTCCGGTTTCTCTTATAAATCTGACTTTTCTTCACCTGATGCTCTTCCCAGCTTTTCCCGTTGGAAGCATCATTGAGAAACAATGGCTGACAATTATCCAGCACATGGGCAAATTTCGCCTCCGGGGTTTCGTAAGACTCAAACTCCTCCCATAATGCTTTTAACCACTGTCCCTGATCTTCCGGCAATAGTCCGTAGATCCGTTCTGCTGCCTGCTTCTCCCTGTATTCCTTGGTTGTCGCTCCTTTTTCATCATATGCATAGGTATCACCTGCATCGATTTCTACCAGATCATGCGCCAGTACCATAGGAATCACCTTCGAAAGATCCACTTCCACATTGGAATATTCCTTTAAAAGCACTGCCATCAACGCCAGATGCCAGGAATGCTCCGCATCATTCTCTTTCCGCTTTCCGTCTGCAAGATACGTCTGACGGAAAATATTCTTGACTTTATCTATTTCCATAATAAAGTCCAGCTGTTTTTTTAAGCGTTCTTTTTTATCCATCTGTTATACCCCCGATAAAAAAAGTCCCAGCCAGATAACCAGGATCACTCCATTCAAAATAGACCCGACCATGCTCGTCCTGTGTTTCCGGTTTTCTTCCGAAAAGCTGGAAAGCCCCAGTGTAAACCCATATGCAGAAAGCAGCATGGCAAAAAGCCCGGTTCCGCCGATCAGGCCCCCGAGCTTTCCATCAAAAAAGAGTGCAAGCACAACTGCCGCGATAAACAGCACGAGGGAAGCCACCGCAAGTCCTACAGACCATTTTCCCTTGGAAGCTTCTCTTTTTTTTGCAAATGCATATCTATATCTTCTTGCCATTAATTTTTCTCCTAATCCTGTCGCAGGCTGCATAAATCCCATATCCAAGCGCTGCGCCCAGAGTATTCAATATCATATCATCCACATCAAAGCAGCCAACTTTTGTGATCAACTGGATCACTTCTATCGTCAGACTGATAACAAATCCGGATAATATGATAAAAAAACTATTTCGCATTTTTCCGGTTATTACCGGAAGAATAAATCCGTATGGCACAAATCCCAGCACATTTCCAAAAACATTTGTGAAAAGCGCAAATGTACCCACTATTTTTCGATAAGTCCAGAAACGCCTGATCTCCACAAACGGAACAAGATTGTAACGGTATTCTCTTTCTGCATCTGCCACTCTTCCGTATCCTTCTGAAAAGAACAGAAGATACACAAGAGTAAGAACATACAATACAAAAAAAGCTGTCCCGAGTTTTTTTACTCTGCGTTTTGTCCCTTTTTCCAATATTCTCCCCTGCTTAAATAGTCCGAAAAGCCACACGGAACAACGTGCGGCTTTTCAGATCATATTAGATTAATATCTCTGATTTTCTTCTGAGCAGTCTCGCACCGTTCACGATCATCAGAATTCCTGTGACAAGTCCCGTCACCAGAACGACAATACCGAGTGCAAGGCTTCCCGCCCCGCTGCTCGCCATAGTTTTATAAATTTTTTCATTCATAAGGCTGCGTCCTCCCAGTAAAAGCGGACCTTCGGAATCCGCCGCTCTTTTATGACCTTTTATAACAATATTATTCTGCGCCGTACTGGTCATAATATGCATCAATGGCAGCTTTCAGCTTATCATCGATCACAACACGGCCTTTGTATTCTTTGTTGTAGAGATGCTCAACAACCTCTGCCATAGTTACAATAGCTGTAGTCTGAAGACCGTAGGTTTCCTCGATCTCTTTGAGCGCACTCTTTGTTCCCTGGCCACGTTCCATACGGTCAACAGAAACCACAAGGCCTATCGGATTTACATCTCCCTGTGCTTTGATGATCGGAAGTGTTTCTTTAATGGATGTTCCTGCGGTCGTAACATCCTCAATGATCACTACCTTATCCCCATCCTGGATCGGACTGCCAAGAAGAATTCCTTTATCTCCGTGGTCTTTCACTTCTTTACGGTTGGAACAGTAACGGATATCCTTTCCGTACATTTCACTGATCTCCATAGTTGCTGCTACAGAAAGCGGAATTCCTTTGTATGCCGGTCCAAACAGCACATCAAAATCCAGTCCGAACTTGCTTTCTATCGCTTTTGCATAATACTGTCCCAGCTTGCGAAGCTGCGCACCGGTACGGTAAAATCCTGTATTTACAAAAAATGGTGTCTTTCTTCCTGATTTCGTAGTAAAATCTCCAAATTTCAGGACATTACAGTCAATCATAAATTCAATAAATTCCTGCTTATACTGTTCCATTTATCTAATCCTCCATGTTTTTCATATATACGACAAACCCAGGATCCACACTCTGCTGCAATTCCAGTGTAAAATCCCTTTATTTATCCTGTTAATTCTAACATATGAACAACAGAATTGCAAATACGGCAATACTCCGTTATTTCACTACTCCGATCAGCTCATTGATATCTTCCACTTTCTGTTTTTCAAGAAATGCCTGAATACCATCTGCGATCTCCACAGTAGCATAAGGGTTAAAAAAGTTTGCAGTTCCCACAGACACTGCAGTAGCACCTGCCATGATAAATTCCAGAGCATCCTCAGCAGTTGCGATTCCTCCCATACCGATGATAGGAAGGGATACTGCATTTGCCACCTGATATACCATACGGACAGCTACCGGTTTTACTGCAGGGCCGGACATTCCACCGGTTTTATTTGCCAGTGCAAATGTACGTCTGTTGATATCGATCTTCATGCCTGTCAGGGTATTGATAAGAGAAAGAACATCTGCACCGCCAGCTTCTGCTGCTTTCGCCATCTCGGTAATATCGGTTACATTTGGGCTCAGCTTCATGATCACCGGCTGTTTTGCATATTTCTTTACTTCTTTTGTGATCTCTTCAAGAGCTTTCGGATTCTGACCGAAGGCAATTCCGCCTTCCTTGACATTCGGGCAGGAAACATTGATCTCCAGCATATCCACAGGTTCGTTTCCAAGACGTTCTACAACCTCACAATAATCCTTTGCAGATTTGCCACAGACATTGACGATGATCTTTGTATCATATTTTTTAAGGAACGGAATATCTCTTTCACAGAAAACATCAATCCCCGGATTCTGAAGACCAATGGCATTGAGCATTCCAGATGCTGTCTCTGTCACTCTCGGTGTAGGATTTCCCGGCCATGGTACATTTGCCACGCCCTTTGTCACAACCGCACCAAGTCTGTTCAGATCCACAAATTCACTGTATTCCGTTCCGGAACCAAATGTTCCGGACGCTGTCATCACCGGATTCTTAAGTTCTACGCCGGCAAGATTTACATTCATTCTGTTCATAGCTCTACCTCCGTGCTCAGGAATACAGGTCCGTCTTTACATACTCTCTTGTTATGAACATGAGAATGAGGATCCACATCTTTGGATTTGCACACACAGGCAAGACACGCGCCTACGCCACAGGCCATACGCTCTTCCATGGAGATCCAGCACGGAACTCCCTTTTCAAGCGCATATGCCTTGATGGCACGGAGCATCGGGGCAGGTCCGCAGGCAAAGATCGCATCTGCCTCAAGATCGTTCTCACGGATAGCATCCATAACATTTCCCTTTGTTCCTGCAGAGCCGTCTTCTGTTGCCACATAGACATCTCCGTAAGCTTCAAATTCTTTATTCAAAAACAGCTCATCTCTGTATCCGAGAACCATGATCTTTTCTGCGTCCAGCTGTTTAGCAGTTTCCAGCATCGGCGGAATTCCGATTCCACCACCCATGAGAAACACTTTTTTGCCTTTTACTGCATCCAGTGGAAAGCCATTTCCCAGAGGTCCCATAGTCTCAATGGGGACCCCTGCATGAAGTTTGGAAAATTCCTCAGTACCGGTTCCTTTTCCTGTAACGCGATATACCAGTCTCAGTTTTCCTTCTGCTTTATCGATCTCACAGAGACTGATGGGTCTTGGCAGAAGTTTACCGCCATTACGGCTGTAAAGTGATACAAACTGTCCCGGCACTGCATTTTTTCCAATCTCACCTGCATCCAGCCACATACTGTAAATATCTGTACCAATACATTCCTGGCTGAGTATCTTACAGGGCTTTTTTGTTTTTTTATTTTCTGATGTACTCATAAAATGCCTCCTGTATTATCTGTTCTCCAGCGCACCGCTGATATCCGCGATCATATCTTTTACTGCCGCTCTGGAAGCATCTGCGTAATTTTCAGCGCCAAACTCTTTATATTTCTCCTGCTTGTATGCAGCGATGATTCCTCTGGAAGAGTTTACGATAGCACCAAGTCCGTCTTCATTAAAGAAATGGACAAGATCTGCGCCCTTTCCACCCTGAGCACCATATCCGGGAACAAGGATAAATGTCTTCGGCATGATTTTTCTTAACACCTTTCCCATTTCCGGATAGGTCGCACCTACAACAGCACCAACATAACTATATCCATCACCCATAAGCTCATCGCCCCACTGTGCAACCTTTTCACCTACCAGCTCATAGAGCGGGCGGCCGTCGATGACACGATCCTGGAACTCACCACTTGATGGATTGGAAGTTTTGACCAGAACAAAAATACCCTTTTTCTCTTCCTTGCATACGTCCATAAAAGGTTTCACACCATCAGAACCAAGGTATGGATTGACCGTTGCAAAATCCTCATCAAAACCTGCATATTTTTTTGAACCTACCTGAACCTGTCCCAGATGGCCAACTGCATATGCTGCAGATGTGGAACCGATATCACCTCTTTTGATATCACCGATCACAACCAGATCTTTGGATTTACAATACTCAACCGTTTTCTTGTATGCGATCAGTCCCGGGATACCAAACTGCTCATACATGGCGATCTGTGGTTTCACTGCCGGGATCAGATCACAGGTCGCATCCACGATCCCTTTGTTATACTGCCAGATTGCTTCTGCAGCGCCCTCCAGAGTCTCTCCAAACTCTGCAAAAGCCTTCTTCTGGATATGCTCCGGAATATAATTCAGCATAGGATCCAGTCCTACAACGATTGGTGCATTTGTTTTGCGGATATTGCTGATCAGTTTGTTAATCATGATTCTTTCTCCTCCTGGTTTTTAAATACAATTTTTCCGTCACAGATGGTATAAAGCACTTTTCCCTTTACTTTCCAGCCATCAAACGGTGTGTTATGTCCTTTGGAAACAAATTTATTTTTATCGATAGCATACTCCTGCTCCGTATCCACGATGATCACATCTGCCGGATGGCCTTTCTGGAGAGTTCCTCTGTCAAGCCCGAGGATTTTCGCCGGGTTCAGGCACATCTTCTCAACCATCTGTTTCAGTGTGATCACATCTTTTTCCACCAGCTCTGTATAGGTGAGCGGAAGGCTTGTTTCCAGACCTACGATCCCAAATGGTGCATTCTTCATAGAACCTGTTTTTTCCTGTGCACTGTGCGGTGCATGGTCCGTGCTGATCACCTCGATGGTACCGTCCTTCAGGCCCTGTTTCAGCGCTTCCACATCCTTCGGTGTACGGAGCGGCGGATTCATCTTGTAATTCGGGTCATCTGTTTTAATATCATCGGATGAAAGGATAAAATGGTGCGGGCATACTTCAGCTGTGATATTGTCGTATCCTTTCTCTTTTACGATCTTCATCATCTGAGCATCCCCATAAGTGGAACAGTGGCAGAGATGAAGATGGACTCCTGTCTCCAGCGCCAGAATGATATCTCTGGCTGTAATGGTATCTTCCACTGCATTGCAGATTCCGGGAAGCCCCAGTCTTTTGGCGTTCTCATCCTCATTCATGCATCCATCTCCACGCAGATCGATATCTTCACAATGGTCAAAAAATGGCACGCCACATTCTGCTGCGATCCTCATTGCTTCTTTACAAAGTGCTGTATTCATCACAGATTTACCATCCTCGGACACTGCCGGGATCCCTGCTTTCACCATTCCGGCAATATCTGCAAGTTCAGTACCTTTTTCTCCCATGGTGGCTGCACCTGCCTGAAGTACATGAATACCGGAAACCTGCGCCGCCTTGTTATGTACATAGTTTACCCGGTCCGGATTATCAATAGTGGGAGTTGTATTTGGCATAGCAACTACAGTTGTCACACCACCACGTGCTGCCGCAGCAGCACCACTCTTGATATCTTCCTTATGTGTCTGGCCCGGATCACGAAAATGGACATGAAGGTCGATAATTCCCGGCATGACCAGCTTTCCTTTCGCATCAATCACACGGTCGCCGTCTTTCTTTTTCAGCTTCTGGCCTATTTCCGCAATGATTCCGTCTTCCAGATAAATATCGCCTGTTTTATCCGTATCTGTAGCCGCATCCACGATCCGGCCTCCTCGAATCAGAATCCCCATTTCTGTTCTCCTCTCATCCTGTATTTTCAAAGCAGATCCTTCAATCCGCTTGTATTCTCCTATATCATACACGAAATCTCTCTATTTATAAAGATTTTTTTTACAAAGCAATTTCGCCTCTTTTTACACCCCGGAATTGTTGGAATTTTCTCCTTGACATTTCAAAACACGGGTTATATAATCAGAACATGGCAAGATATTTAATGTAAAATCACTAGTTTTTAGAGATTATATTTACATGAATATAGTCTGTAAAATCTGGTGATTTTTTATTATCATCAGAAGGCTATTTTAATTTTTTTTATTTTTATGGAGGTAACACAAAATGAACAAGGGAACTGTAAAATGGTTCAACGCAGAAAAAGGTTATGGTTTTATCACAGGTGAGGACGGACAGGATGTATTCGTACACTTCTCCGCTATCAACGGTGAAGGCTTCAAATCTCTTGAAGAAGGACAGGCTGTATCCTACGACTTAACTGAGGGCGCTCGCGGAATGCAGGCTGCTAACGTTACAAAGTTATAATTCTATAACCATAAAAAACGTATAAGTCAAAACGGGGCTGCTTTATGGCAGACCCGTTTTTTATTGCATTATATTTATCCTGTATATAAAAATCCCCGGGATGCTTCAACACATCCCGGGAACCCATCATTTCATATGTGTTTTCTATTCCGCACTGTCTGAAGATAATCCGGAAATATAATCTGTCAATGCAGAAGTATCCATCACAGTATCCACCTTCACACTGGCTTCCTTCGCCTGGATCTTGGCATATGCGGAATATCCGATCCAGCCTACAAGCAGAACCGCGATGAGGATCCATGCCGCCATCTCAAGTACAAATTCTGCGCGTTCCTTCTTCAGGGCACTGTTTCGCGAGTATTTGTTGTTTTTATATTTGTCAACTTTCTTCTGGCTCATTGTCTTTCTCCTTTGCCGCTTCAGTACTTCGTTCATTATAGCACACTTGTTTTCAAAAGAAAAGCGGCAACTCCCTGAAGAAATGTGATAATTTTCTGAACTGGAGATTTTCTCTGATCAGACTGCTACGATAACGCCACCATCGTTGGCATACATACTGCTGACACCGGCAGTATCCATAACTACGATCTTTGCTGGGTGCAGTTTCTCACGGATAGCCTCCTCCAGCATCTTCGCTCTTTCCGGACAGTTGCAATGAGTGATGGCAACTGTCTTTTCCGGGATGTTGATCCCCTTCTCTCCAATGTGATCCACCATTTTTACGATTGCTTTATTCATGCCTCTGGCCTGATCCAGCTGACAGATCGTTCCTTCCGGAGTAGCTCCCATAACCGGCTTGATCTTCAGTGCACTGGCCACCAGAGCTTTCACTCTGCCCAAACGTCCGTTCTTGCGCAGAGTTTCCAGATTCTCCAACACAAAAAATGTGTTCATCTCTTCAATATATTTCTCTACTTCACTTACTACTTCTTCAAAAGAAAGTCCCTTTTCTTCACACTCCACGATCTTCATGGCAATCAGACTCTGACCACCGGATGCAGATTTGGAATTAAATACATGAACCTTTTTCTCCGGCTGCTCTTCCAGGAACAGGTTTTTTCCAAGAATCGCACTGTTATAGGAACCACTCAATTCTGCCGATAGCGTCACCGCATAAATGTGTTCCGCATCACACTCATATGCCTTCATATAGCGTTCCGGAGAAGGGCATGCAGACTTGGGGCATTCCGGGCAGGCCGCAACCTTCTTTAAAAAATCTTTCTGATCGAAATTCTCATCATCTATAATATTCTCACCGCCCACCGTCAGCGTCAGTGGTATGGATTCAATCCTGCCGTCATTTTTCCATTCATCTAAAAGCTCCCCACAGCTATCTATCGCAATCTTATAGCTCAATTATATCGTCCTCTTTTCCATTATATGTAGTATTCAATACCACATCTATCGTATCACATAAACAGATATTTGAAAAGAGTTTTTTAAAAAGTCTGTCCTTTTTTCTTTATCTGAGATATAATGTCTACACGCGATCACATAAAAGAAAGGAAGTGCGGCATGCTTGCATTAAAGATCACCGATATCCGGGATTTCACAAACAAACTTTTTATAGGAGAAGTATTTGACAAATTCTGTCTGTCCGAAGCGACTGTGACTACTTTTAATACTTTTACCATTGATGGCAGGCTTCAGAAAGATTTTTTTGATACAGACAGCATGAACAGACTCACAGAGCACGGCCGGACACATTCTCTCTGGAAGGACATCAGACCTTTCTGCTGGTCTGTGATCCGCGGTAAGCGTACGCCCTTAAGCTTCAGGATCGTGCTACATTTAAGTCGGAGTGGAGTTGAAGCTGCAATGAGAAATACAGATTTCGGAATTTCCTCCGAACAGATTGACGGACTATTCTTAAATCTTCAATTTAAAAATAACAGCCTTCTTTGTACTACCGGAACCTCTCTCAAAACATTCTCTATGGATAAACGCCCGGAGCAGCTCTGGGATGATATGATCCTGAGCTTTCTGTCCAGGAATCAGATTCTTTTTGAAAGGCTATAGTCAATTCTCTTCTTCTATTTCCCTCAGGTAATACGCAAGCATATCAATAAATTCACTGTTGGTAGGCTTGTATTCTAGAGGATATCCTGCAATCTCATCCAGCAGTTTTTTATTTCCTTCCCAACACACATTTACCATTGTTCTGATATCATGCTCAATATTGGTAGGTGTTGATCTGTACTTCCGCGCCAGGTATGGATAAATATCCTTTGTGATCCGCAATGGTTTATACTGATACCCCATGGAAATCTTTACCGCTTCCGCAACGAAAAAATATCCTTTGTATTTCGAATTTGCACCAAGTCTTCTGATCAATTCATACACCTTTTTCATACATTTGTTCCTCCATTTCATTTTTTTCTCTTTTTAAAAGCACTCCCTTATGTATAATACGACACTTATCTATATTTTTCGCTTTCTTCCGAAAATTTATTTTATACATATTAGATACTTATTTAAATTTTTAGTCATATTTTACAGGTTATTTTTATTTAATATCTATTATTTTATTTAAAATTCCTCTAATTGTGTTAAAGATACACATATTGTTATAAAAAAACAAAGGCTTCGCCCCATTACGGGCAAAGCCTTTCGATCATTTTATATGTCGTTTTATTTTGTAAGGACCATAAGGATATCGTTGCTTCTCTTTACAAATTTTGTCATTTCTTCAGGAGAAAGCTGTTTATGGCTCATCATTGCAAGATCATAAAGCTGTTCACAGATCACCGGAACATACTCTGATCCCTGATTTTCTGCTATAAATCTTACAAGAGGATGATTTGCGTTCAGTACAAGTACTTCCTGACCACCGAACATATTCGGATCCATTCCGTACATATTGTACATTTTCATCATATCCTGCATACGGCGGCTCTCCTCAGGAAGAGTGATCATCGCTGCAGTTCCCTCATTTTTCAGCTTCTCTACTTTTACTTCAAGTTTATCCTTGCCAAGATTCTTACGGAACACCTCAGTAAGTGTCTTGACTGTTGCTTCATCCGCTTCTCCGTCTTCACGAAGCTCTTCTGTCAGATCTGCATCAATTCTCTTGAACTGGATCGTCTGATCCTGCTGTTCAAGATGGGAAATAAACTGTGAATCGATCACATGCTTCAGCAGTACAGCATCTTTACCCGCTTCACGGAACATATTAATGTACTGGCTCTGCTGTACCTCATCGGTCACATAATAGATCACCGTTTTTTCCGGTTCCTCATTCTGGGATCCTTCAGAAGCTTTCTCCTCTGTCTTCTCCTCTTCAGCTGCTTTTGTTTCTTCTTTTTTATTTTCCTCAATGCAGTCTTTCAGGGTAAGATATTTGCCATCCAGATTCTTAAAGAGGATATAATCATTCATCTTCTCACCAAATTTCGCATCCTTGATGCATCCAAATTTGATAAACGGGCTGATATCATCCCAGTACTTCTCATAAGACTCTCTGTCTGTCTTGCACATTCCGGTGAGCTTATCTGCTACTTTCTTGGTGATGTATTCAGAAATCTTTTTCACAAAACCATCATTCTGCAGTGCAGAACGGGAAACATTCAGTGGAAGATCCGGACAGTCGATCACGCCTTTCAGAAGAAGAAGGAATTCCGGGATCACCTCTTTGATGTTATCTGCAATAAATACCTGATTATTATAAAGCTTGATGGTTCCCTCAATGGAATCATACTCTGTCCTGATCTTCGGGAAATACAGGATACCTTTCAGGTTGAACGGATAGTCCATGTTCAGATGGATCCAGAACAGCGGTTCCTTGTAATCCATAAATACCTTACGGTAAAATTCTTTATACTCTTCATCCGTGCACTCATTTGGGTGTTTCATCCAGAGCGGCTGTGTATCGCTTAAGGATACCGGCCGTTTATTGATCTTTACTTTATCTTTGGCAGGAGAAACTTCCACAACTTCTTTCTCGCCTTTATCATTCTCCTTTTCCTCCGTCTTGGCGTCCTCATGGATATGTTCAACTACCACGTCATCTTCACGGAGATCTGCCTCATCGATGGTTTCATACTCCTGTTCAGCATTTGCTTTGGAAAGATAGATATTTACCGGCATGAAAGAACAGTATTTCTCAATAACCTCTCTCATACGATATTCATTGGCAAACTCCAGGCTTTCCTCATTGAGGAAAAGAGTGATCTCTGTTCCCGGTTCTGTTTTGTTTCCGTCTGCCATCTCATACTCCGTACCACCGTCACAGGTCCAATGTACCGGTGTGGAACCCTCCTTGTAAGAGAGAGTATCGATATGAACTTCATCTGCAACCATAAATGCAGAATAAAATCCAAGTCCGAAATGACCGATCATCTGATCATCCGTTGTTTTATCCTTATATTTCTCAAGAAACTCTGTGGCACCGGAAAAAGCGATCTGTGTGATATATTCCTCTACTTCATCTGCTGTCATACCAATACCGTTATCGATAAACTTCAAAGTTTTCTGATCCGGATCAACGATAACATTTACAGCCGGTTTGTAACCTTCCGGGAATGTATAATCTCCCATAACTTCCAGCTTTCTCAGTTTGGTGATCGCATCGCATCCGTTGGAGATCATCTCTCTTACAAAAATATCATGGTCGGAATATAACCATTTCTTGATAATCGGAAAAATGTTTTCACTGTTGATTGATAAACTGCCATGTTTTGCTGACATATATGTCACTCTCCTTTTGTTTTTATTTTTGTTTTTATTTCTGATGTTCCGACAGAGTCGGAAACCTGTTGTTTTTTTCAATAAATATATACTAATACGACTTTTTACAAAAGTCAAGAAAAATTTAGCACTCATCATTATAGAGTGCTAGCAACAGCATGTAAAACGGATCTCTATGTGCAAAAAAATCCCTCCGTACATTTTTTTGTACGGAGGGTGCTGTAAAACTATCTTCTACATTCTGTTCTTATTTTTTCTTTCTACGATATACAAGGATTCCTCCAATACATACCACAGCCACGATCAAAATGATCACAAATGTCATGATCGGTGTACTGTCTCCCGTCTGCACTGCAGATTTCTGATTTGTCTGTGTCACTGCCGGACTCGGAGTCGCAGTAAGAACTGCTGCCTGTGATACCGTAAAAGTAACCGTACTTTCTGACTGTGTACCGGTATCCTTCCAGCTGGAGCCGTCATATTTCTGCTGTCCAAAGGTAACTTTCAGAGTATATTTTCCTGGCTTGCTGACACGGAATGTTGCAGTATAAGGCTCTCCATCCCAGGTACGGGTCTCTGTGATCTTCCAGCTCTTCGGCTGATATCTGGTATCTCCCTTACGCGGGT
The DNA here is from genome assembly GCF_020686995.1 of Blautia fusiformis. Classification (NCBI taxonomy): domain Bacteria; kingdom Bacillati; phylum Bacillota; class Clostridia; order Lachnospirales; family Lachnospiraceae; genus Blautia; species Blautia fusiformis. Next base: position 217,068 of record NZ_JAJEPT010000004.1, on the reverse strand, counting down.
TTGTATTATCCATCCCTGCACCAGATGCTGTAAAGGTGATCTTTGTATTGGTATCATACTTGCCATTGGAATCAATTCCTGTGATCTTATTGTCCGATGCAGCGGCTTCCGTGCCCTGATATCCATTTACTGTAATACTTACTGCGATCACTGTACTGATCTTGTTAGGATTCTTAACCCCCTCCGGAAGAATGACAGTACCTTTTACATTAAATATCTGACGTTCTGCAGAAGACGGATCATAAGAAGATCCCTTAACATCCCATTTAACAGATGCCTTCTGCTCTCCCTTTGTTGTAGTGATCTTTACTGTTCCCGGAAGCTTCAGGGCTTTCTGGGTTTTCTGGGTTCCATTGGGAAGATCTTTGATATCGGATGGCTTTTTGATACCTGTAAGGTTATTCGCCTTCTTACTGTTATCTGTTTTTTTCTTTGTAACGCTGAAATGAACGTTTACATAAGCTTCCACATTTGCATCATTGGCGATCACAATGTCTTCCAGATATTCCCCCTGTGAAAGTCCGCTGACCGGCTGTACGCTAAAGGTTGCATTATCTCCTGCTTCCAGCTCTGTGGCGGAAAGTGTACCAATTGTATATGCATTTGATGAAGGCTGTTTCAAAACGATCTTTGTATTTCCGGTGTTGGTAACTGTAACTTTCTTCGCATCAGGAAGTTCCTTATAGCCTTCCTCTTTAGTTCCAAACTCCAGACTGTCTGTTACCGAAAGACCGGGATTGGGTTCCGGTTCCGGCTCCGAAACTGTAAATTCCAGCCGGACTTCAGCCAGTGTGTTTCCGGTATTCTGATCTGTCACAGAAATCGTATCACTGTGATCTCCGGCCTGAAGACCAGTCTTGGGCTGTACGGTAAAGGTTGCCGCCTTATCTCCGGGATTGAGCACTTCCGCAGAAGGCTCTCCCACCTCATAATCCTCCGGAGCAGAAAGCTGGATCCGGATAGCCTCTGTACCTGTATTCTCTACGGTTACAGGCTTTGCATCCGGCGCAGTCTCATAGCCCTGTTCCAGTGTTCCAAACTTCAGAGGGCCTTCCGGTTTCACTGTTGCAGTAACTGTTTTTGGTGTTTCTGTCTTTACCATAACCGAAGCCGTCACTGTAGCAGATGCTTCCGTGCTTTCATCAGAAGCAAATACAAGCTCTTCCACGTATGGATCATCTTTTGCAGAGAGTCCAAGCTTAGGCTGTACGGTAAAGGTCTGCTCTCCTCCCTGCGCCAACTGGATTTTTCCGCTGCTCTCCACTTCACTGACCGGCGCAATATCAAAAAACTCCGACTCAGGCTGTACTAACGTCACAGCTTCTGTACCTTCGTTTTTGATCGTGACTGTACCTGTTGTTTCTACCTTTTCATAACCGGCAGTCAGATCATCAAAAGGCAGTTCTGTCGGATCCGCAGTTAGCTTATATATTTTTTCCGTTGCAGGGTCCGATGTTTCCCCAGGATCTGTCTGCTCATTACTTTCATTATCTTCGGCTTTTTTATTTTCCGGTTCTTTTACTGTAAAGTCCGCTTCAAAGAAGACATCGGCACCTTCTTCTGTATGATACGTGATCAGATCTTTGTATTCTCCAGCCTTCAGACCTTCTCGTGGTTTTACCCACACAGCAACACTTTCACCACTCTTTAATGGCGCATCGTTAATATCCGCAGCCATGAAATTCTCCGGGGCGATCTCTTTAAAATTAAGATCTCCGGTTCCGTTATTTGTGATAGTAACCATCTGTGCTTCCGGAATTTCCGTATATCCCTCTTCCACGGAACCAAAATCCAGAATTCCACTTCCATCTTCCGTATATGCAGATGCCGAATATGTCGGTTCCTCATTTTTTTCGGTAGCGTCTGCTGCTGTATCTGCGGAAGCTGGCGTCTCCGTCTGATTGTCTCCGGATGCATCTGTCTCATCGGTATTTTGAGACCCTGACTGTTCTCCGTTTACTTCTATAACAGAGTTTTCAGCAGGCTCCTGGGTATCTGCAGGTTCCTGTACATCTGTATTCTCCTGCACATCCGCAGACTCCGTTTCTTCTGCCGGCTCTATGGTTTCCTCAGGCTGAGCACTATCAGGCTCCTCTGACGTTCCAGCTTCTGTATCCGGCGTGTTCTCTGAAGACTCCGAAGCTTCACTTTCCTCCGCATCCGGATCTTCTCCTGCTGCTTTGGCTTCTTCCTTTTTCTTTTCTGCCAGTGCTTTGGCTTCCTCCTCTGTTTCGGAAACCTCCTGGGTCGTCACCGTAAGCTCACCACTGACTCCCGTCTCTTCTTTTCCGGTGATCTTCAGAACGATCGGAATACCCAGATCTTTTTCATCGATTTTATAAGTCTTGTCAGTTCCTACCTCTGTAAGAAGGTCTCCGTCTTTTAATGACCAGGAAAAACTCACATTATCATCTGTGATCCCCTCCGGCTTGACCTTTGAGTAATCTGCACTTAAGGTAGACCCGATCGCAAGTGTTCCTTTGACCTTCAGCTTTCCATCAAGATTTCCAGATGGAGCTGCAGTGGCAAATACCATCGATGGAAGCAGCGTTACAATCATAAGCACAGCCATGACGACTGCCAGCACTCTGCTTTTTTTCATATCCCATCCTCCTTTACATCATTTTATTTTCCCCACATTTACCCTTTCTACGCAGGGCTTTCTTTTTGCTGATGCAAGTTTATCATATTTAATTTTCAGAGGTGTAATCCCTGCTTTCCGTCAGCCTTCTACGATCATATATTTTCCGTCCGGGAGTTTAAATACTTCGCTTTCTTCTTCCAGCTCCTTCAGGGAAATCCCCTCCACATCTGCGCCCATTCCATCCAGATATTTTTTAACATCCTTCAGGGAATCCAGCACAACTGCCATGCAATCCTCGAGAAATTCCTCTGCCTCCTCAAAATCCTCTGCTACCGGCTCATCAAAAAGCTGACCCTGTTTTTCCAGAAATGTCTGGACATATTCTTTCTTGTACATATTAAAGTACCTCCTTTATATCTCCGCCCGCCGCAATCAGTCTGCGAAGTACTGGTTCCACCTTCTCTGTCTCGTAGAAAGCCGCCGCCTTTACCCCTGGCTTCGCATGCTTCATGGCAAAGCTGTATTTTACAGATTTCATCATTTCAATATCATTGTATTCATCCCCGAACGCCATGCATTCATCCGGTCCGATTCCCAAAAGTTCCTGGTATTTACGGATCCCTTTTGCTTTGTTCGTGGTAAATGGAACAAAATCCACCCACGCAAATCCGGATGTCACAACAGTACATCTGTCTTTGAACCGTTCTCTCCAGTACTGGATGGATTCCTCCGTCATTCCTTCTCTCTCATAAACTGCAACCTTCATACAAGGCTCTGTGATCTCATCAAAACTCTTTATGATCTTACACTGATTTTTTACTTCTTCGATCATCAGATGGCGATAATGTTCTGTCTTGGGCATGATATAATAAAAATCCTTTGTAGAACAGGAAAATTCCGCTCCGGGCTTTTCCCATATTACCTGAATGATCTCTCTGACCAGTTCTTTGTCAAAGCTGTCGCAGTACAGAAGCTTCTCATTCTGGACAGCGAGCCCGCCATTTTCACTGATAAATGCCATCTCGTCCTTTACCGGCGCAAAAAGATTCCTCATATTGGCATACTGTCTGCCACTGGCTGCCACAAAGAGGATTCCCATTTTTTTCAGTTCCTTTACCAGCGGAAAGATCTCTTCCGGCAGCGTCTGTCTTCCACCGATAAGCAGCGTTCCATCCAGATCGCTGGCAACCATCTTAATCATGCTGCTTCTCCTCATAAATAGTAAACAGATCACCAGGTACAGCTGCTACAATATCTGCACCGTTATTTTCAAGCTCTTCTCTGTCACGGAATCCCCATAGTGCACCAACGGTATACATTCCGGCAGCACTTCCTGTCTGCATATCTGTCTTTGTATCTCCGATATACATACATTCTTCCGGCTTTACGCCGAAATCTTCTGCAATCTTCAGCGGACCATCCGGTGCCGGCTTTCTGCGGATCCCTTCCTGCTGTCCCATCACCTCATCAAACAGATCGCCATAGATCGCCTTTACCACTTTCTGCGCCGCAACATGAGGCTTATTGGAGCATACAGCCATCTTAAGGCCTGTATGTTTCAGCTTCTGAAGGGTTTCCGGCATATCTTTATATGGCACAACTTTATACAGCGGATCTTCATCAAATTTCCTGCGATAAAGTTCCCTGACTTCTTCGTAGTGTACCAGCTCCGGATCTCCTGCATCGATCAGGCATCTTCTGATCAGCATATCTGCACCTTCACCGCTGTAATAACGAAAATTATCTGCCGGCTGTGGTTTCAGGGAAAACTTTTCCATGATCTCATTCGCCACATATGCCATAGATTCCAGTGTATCCGCAATTGTTCCATCCAGATCAAATATACAAGCTTTTATCATTTTGTCTTTCATCCTCTCAGGTTCATTCCCAGTTTTTTTGTCTCATAGATCAGTCTTGCCACAGGCAGTCCCACCACGTTGTTATAATCACCACGGATTCCCTTCACATAGGCTCCCCAGGCGCCCTGGATCCCATAGCTTCCGGCTTTGTCCATTGGGTCTTTGCTGTTTACATATTCCTTTATTTCTTCCTCTGTCACCGGATAAAAGCTCACATCTGTGCACTCATGGAAGGTATGAGCTTTCCATCTCCCTTTTTCTCTTATCAGCAAAGTTACACCGGTATATACCTGATGTGTATTCCCCTGCAGCATAGCGAGCATCTCTATTGCAGCTGTCTCATCTGCCGGTTTACCTAAAATCTTACCCTCATAAGATACAACGGTATCTGCACCGATCACAACCACATCTCTCAGATCTCGGTTCTCCTCTTCCTCCAGCGCGTATGCCGTAAACATAGCTTTCTGACGAGAAAGTTCCTCCACCACTTTCGCAGGCTCTGCACTGGTGATCCGTTCTTCCCCGCTGGCAGGCTTCACTTCAAAGGCGACTCCTACCTGGCTTAAAAGTTCCCGCCTCCTGGGAGATGCGGAAGCAAGCACGATTTTCTTCATGTGTAATTCCTCTCTTTCCTGTGTTATCAGTATAACCGTTTCTGTAAATGGGCGCAACCGAAATCGTTGCAGGAGCATTTTGTACTTATCCATTTATTCCTGATGACGATAAAACAAAACAAGCAGTACACCCTGATACCTGTTCACGGTGTACTGCTGTCATATGTTTCGTATTCTTTTTGACAGTTTTTATGCTTTCGGTAATTTGAAAGAGCTCTTCAGAGATACAATGCGGTTAAATACCGGTGCTCCCTCCCTGGAGTCATGGATATCTGCGCAGAAGAAACCGTTACGTACAAACTGATAGCTGTCATAACCTTTTGCTTTCAGAAGCTCCGGCTCTACATAAGCACTTGTTACTGTAAGAGAATTCGGATTTACATTAAGAGAACCATCTTCTTTATTGTAAACACCTTTTTCTTCATCTACGATATTCTCGTAAAGTCTTACCTCAACTTTACCTGCATTGGATGCTTCCACCCAGTGGATCGTTCCTTTTACCTTACGTCCGTCCGGTGCATTTCCGCCCTTGGTCTCCGGGTCATAGGTACAGTGGACTACACGGATCGTTCCGTCGTCATCTGCCTCATAACCTGTGCAGGTTACAAAATATGCATTCATAAGACGAACTTCATTTCCAATATAGAGACGTTTGTATTTCTTAGGAGGCTCTGCCATAAAATCATCACGTTCAATATAAAGTTCTCCACTGAACGGAATCTTTCTGGTTCCAAGTTCCTCATTCTCCATATTATTCGGAGCTTCAAGATACTCAACCTGTCCTTCCGGATAGTTATCGATCACGAGCTTGATCGGATCAAGAATCGCCATCATACGCGGACGTTTCAGCTTCAGGTCCTCACGGATGCAGTACTCGAGCATTGCATAATCTACAGAACTGTTCGCCTTTGAAACACCACAGAGTTCTACAAATTTACGGATAGACTCCGGTGTAAATCCACGGCGGCGAAGTGCGGCGATGGATACTAGTCTCGGATCATCCCATCCATCTACGATGCCGTCCTCAACAAGCTTCTTGATATAACGTTTACCTGTAACAACGTTGGTCAGGTACAGCTTTGCAAACTCGATCTGCTTCGGTGGGTGCGGATATTCCAGTTCCTTTACCACCCAGTCATAAAGCGGTCTGTGGTCCTCAAACTCCAGAGTACAGATAGAATGTGTCACACCCTCAATGGCATCCTCGATTGGATGAGCGAAGTCGTACATCGGATAGATGCACCATTTATCTCCTGTATTGTGATGTGTCATGCGGGCTACACGGTAAATGACCGGGTCACGCATGTTCATATTCGGTGATGCCATATCGATCTTGGCACGGAGAACCTTCTCGCCATCTCCGTATTTGCCCTCACGCATCTCTTCAAAAAGCTGAAGATTCTCTTCTACAGTACGGTTTCTGTACGGGCTCTCTTTACCTGGCTCTGTAAGAGTTCCTCGGTACTCACGGATCTGGTCTGCAGTCAGGTCGCAGACAAAGGCCTTGCCTTTCTTAATAAGTTTCACTGCTGCCTCATACATCTGATCAAAATAATCAGATGCAAAGAAAAGTCTGTCTTCCCAGTCTGCACCAAGCCATTTCACGTCAGCCTTGATGGACTCTACAAATTCGGATTTCTCCTTTGTAGGGTTGGTATCATCAAAACGGAGATTGAATTTTCCGTTGTATTTCTGAGCCAATCCATAATTTAAAAGAATGGATTTCGCATGTCCGATATGAAGATAGCCGTTAGGTTCCGGTGGGAAACGTGTATGCACGGTGTCATAAACGCCTTCTTCAAGATCTTTGTCTATAATATTTTCAATAAAGTTTTTGGAAACTGTTTCGTTCTCCATTGCTTTCCCTCCTAAATATCATCCTGATGTTTTATCTTATCATAAATCCGGAATTTTTGAAACCCGCAAAACCTTTATCTAAACAAAAAATTGTCTGTTTTTAGACACAAAAAAAGCTGCTGACGGGAATCGAACCCGTGACCTCCGCCTTACCAAGGCGACGCTCTACCGACTGAGCCACAGCAGCTTGTTTCGCGACGTTTGTGCCGCTCACAGTTGTTTATATTATCAGATGATTGTCATATTGTCAATACATTATTTTTATTTTTTTAAAAATTCATATTTTCATGATTATAGCACAAAAAATCCTGTGTGCTGTCGCTCACAGACACAGCACGCAGGATTCTCTTTTTACTCTTCTGTCTTTGTCTCTTCTGCTTCTGTCTCTTCTTCCGCTTCGGCCTCCGATTCATCATCTGCAGGTGTTTCCTCTTCTGCTTCTGTTGGTGCCTCTTCAGCATCCTCTGCCTCTTTGGAAACTTCTACAGTCTCAGATGCAGTCTTGTCCCAGTCCTGGAAGACTTCTTTCTCTTCTTTTTCTTCCTTCTTCTCGTCATCCTTGAAATCATCAAGATCTTCGAAATCATCCTCAAAGTCTTCTTCGCATACAGATCGTCTGGATACAAGTGCTGCGATAGCTCCTGCTGCGGCAGCGGTAAGCGCTCCTACTGCAACAAGTCCCCAATATTTATTGATCTTTGCCATAATTTGGTCTCCTTTCTTATTCTGCTCCTTATGAATATTATTTTAATACTTTTATATTCAAAAGGAAAGAGGTATTTACTCTTCTCAAAAATAGCTTTTAATTTTCCCACGGATCCTCTGCAGTGCATTATCAATGGATTTCGGTGTTTTTCCAAGGATCTGGGCAATATCCATATATCCATTTCCATCCAGATACAACTGCAGTACCCTGTTTTCCAGAGGGCTCAAGCTCTTTTTCATTTCATTTTCAAGAGCCGCCACATTTTCCCGGTCGATCAGGATCGATTCCGGATTATCATGCTCCACACAGGAATCTCTGAAGTTTTCCTCCGCCTCTCCGTCGCTTAAAGACACATAAGTGTTCAGTGGCTGATGTTTCTGGCGGTTTGAACTTTTAATTGCAGTATATATCTGTCTGTCAATACATATATTTGCAAAAGACTGAAAAGACGACTCCCTGTCTGACTGGTAATCACGGACTGCCTTAAACAGTCCGATCATCCCCTCCTGTATCAGATCATCTGTGTCCCCACCTATCAGAAACATGGCACGGGCTTTTTTTCTGACCAGACCTTTATACTTTTCCATCAGATAATCTGCAATTGCAGATTCCCCTGCACGAAGTCTTTTGATAAGAGCTTCATCCGTCATCTCATTATATCGGCACATTTTTTCTCCGAACAGCTATGGCTGTATTTGATGTATTTATTTTGACAGTCTCTGTCTCACGATTTCAAAAGCAAGCACCCCTGCTGCTACAGAAGCGTTAAGGGAATCGATATCCCCTTTCATCGGGATCGCGGTAGTAAAATCACATTTCTCTTTTACAAGGCGGCTTACACCATTTCCCTCATTTCCGATCACAAGGCCAATAGGTCCTGTCAGATTCTGACGGTACATCACCTCTCCGTCCATATCTGCACATACGAACCAGATGCCTTTTTCTTTCAGTTCATCAATAGTCTGTCCCAGATTAGCAACCTTGGCAACCGGTGTATAATTCAGTGCGCCTGCCGACGTCTTTGCAACCGTAGCAGTCAGTCCTACTGCTCTGTGTTTGGGAATGATCACACCATGAGCACCTGCGAGATTTGCGGTACGGATGATAGCTCCCAGATTATGAGGATCTTCAATATTATCAAGAAGAATGATAAACGGAGGCTCTCCCTTATCTTCTGCTTTTTTCAGGATATCTTCCACTGTAGAATAATCATAAGCCGCAACCTGTGCGATCACACCCTGATGTGCACCTGTCTCGCTCATGGAATCCAATCGTTCCTTTGGAACAAATTTTACAATGGTATCATGTTTTCTGGCTTCTCTTGCGATGGTGCGGACCGGTCCGTCCTGACAGCCATCCAGAATAAACAGTTTATCAACACATTTACCGGAACGAAATGCCTCAAGGACCGCATTTCTTCCTTCTATCATTTCAGTCAATTTAAATTTCCTCCTTCTCAAGTCCTGCATGGACCAGTTCCAGTATCCTTGAAAAATCCTCTTTCAGGTAAAGATATCCCATCAGCGCCTCAAACCCTGTGGCACGCCGGTAATCCGCCATGGTGGCATGTTTGGCCATGGTAGCGGAATGCGCATTCCTTCCTCTTCGATATACACTTTTTTCTTCTTCTGTCAAAAGTGGTTCGAGGATCTCCATCATACCCGACTGCGCAGATGCTTTTACAAGGCTGCTAGCTTTTTTGTGGAGACGATTTACCGGACAATTCGCTTTTTTCACAAGAATAGTACGGATCACCAGCTCATAAACACCATCCCCGATATAGGCCAGCGTCAGCGGCGAATAAGTCCGAAGGTCTGCGTCTTTCAGATCAAACAGCTCTTTCAGTTTCTTTAAGCTCTCTGCCATTTCACACCTTCTCTTGTATCTTTAAGGATGATACCTTTTTTCAGGAGCTCATCTCGGATCTCATCTGCTCTCTTGAAATCCTTTGCCTTTCTTGCAGCTTGGCGTTCCTGGATCAGATCCTCGATCTCTTTGTCAAGAATCTCTTCTTTTTTCTCGATTTTCAGTCCCAGCACATCACTGAGCTTAAAAAGTTCCTCATAAAGACCACCGGCAAACTCCCTTGAGCTGTTCTCGTCTACGTTTGTGTTGGCAAATTTTACAAGCTCAAAAATTGCCGCAAGTGCATCTGCAGTATTAAAATCATCATCCATGGCCGCTTCAAATTTGGTAACAAAACCTTCTGCCTCTTTGAGAAGCGCAAGCTCTTCCTCTGTAATATTCTCTGCCGCCCCATTGTCTTTACGGTCGCTGAGCTTGCCTGCCGCCTCAAGGATACGCTCCAGAGAGTTCTTTGCTGCCTCCATCAGATCTGCGCTGAAGTTCAGCGGACTTCTGTAATGTGCGTTCAGCATAAAGAAACGGAGAACCTGAAGATCATACTGTTCACCGATCTGACGAACGGTACGGAAATTTCCGAGAGATTTGGACATCTTGCGGTTGTCGATGTTCAGGAAACCATTATGCATCCAGTATCTTGCAAAAATCTTACCATTGCAGCACTCACTTTGTGCGATCTCATTCTCATGATGCGGGAAGATCAGATCCTCACCGCCTGCATGGATATCAATCTCTTCTCCGAGATATTTCTTGGACATAACAGAGCACTCAATATGCCAGCCAGGACGTCCGTCGCACCACGGTGATGGCCAGGACGGCTCGCCCTCTTTCTTTGGTTTCCAAAGCACGAAGTCTAACGGATCTTCCTTCTGATCCTCACCGGATACCTTAAGAGAACGGAATCCTGACTGGAGATCATCCAGATTCTTATGAGAAAGCTTGCCATACTCTTTGAATTTCTTTACACGGAAATAAACGGTCCCGTCAGCTGCCGGATATGCATATCCTTTATCAATAAGAGTCTGGATCATGTCGATCATGCCCTGGATCTCCTGTGTAGCCTGAGGTGCAGTTGTAGCAGGTTTTACATTCATATCTGCCATATCCTTCTTGCACTCTTTGATATAACGGGTAGAGATTTCCTCTGCGGAAACGCCCTCTTCAATGGCCTTCTTAATGATCTTGTCATCTACATCGGTAAAGTTGGATACATAATTTACTTCATATCCTTTATATTCCATATATCTGCGCACCGTATCAAAAATGATCATAGGGCGGGCATTTCCGATATGGATCAGATTGTATACCGTAGGTCCGCAGACATACATTTTTACTTTTCCTTCTTCCAGAGGTACAAATTCCTCTTTTCTGCGTGTCAGTGTGTTAAAAATCTTCATGTTACTCTTCCTCCAATTTCCCGATTCTGTACAGGGAGCAGATCGCCTGTGAGGAGATTCCCTCTCCCTGTCCTGTAAATCCAAGGCCTTCCTCTGTGGTCGCCTTGATATTCAGCTGTGATATTTTAATCCCAAGTGCTTCTGCGATATTTTCTCTCATCGTCGGAATATGTGGTGCCATCTTCGGTTTCTGAGCAATGATGGTGGCATCGATATTTCCGATCGCATAGTCATTCTCCTTCAGTAATCCGGCAACATGCACCAGAAGTTTCACACTGGAGATTCCCTTATATGCAGGGTCTGTATCCGGAAAATGCTTTCCGATATCTCCAAGAGCCGCAGCTCCCAGAAGTGCATCCATGATCGCATGGATCAGAACATCCGCATCCGAATGGCCCAAAAGACCTTTTTCCCAGGGAATATCAACACCACCAAGGATCAGCTTCCTGCCCTCTGTCAGTTTATGTACATCATATCCCATTCCTACTCTCATCAAACCGTTCATCACTGCCTTTCCTGAAATTTATGTCAAGTCAAAAGAACCTTTTATGAGCTGTTCCTGCTCAGTATGTGAGCATCTTCCGAAGTCTCAGAAGGCTCAGCCTTCTTCTTGTATACGGTGCAAGTCTGAGACTCTCCTCGATCGCTTTTCCCGGCAGTCCGATATCCCGGACTCTGCTCACGCAGCCAACGATACTCATCATCTCCTGCATATCTGTAACTGCAGGAAGAAGATCTATGATCTTAAGGATTTCCGGAAGTGCACCGGAAAGTGTTTCTGTGCTTACATCGTCCAGAAGTTCCGGGGTGTTTTCTTTTTCAAGTGCTCCAAGAATCCCTTTTCTGCCGAAGGTCTCCTGCAGGAGTTCTGTGTCTCCGTCTGTAAAGGCATGCACTCTGCAGGCTCCTCTTCGGATAGCATCTGCAAGCTTTTTATATTCCAGAAGGACCAGCATGGTTGCTGCAGAAACCTTCTCCCCGTGAAGAGCATCCAGGTGACCATTGACCACTTCCATATCCCAGAGGTGGACCATATGGTGCTCCGCCCCGGATGCCGGTCTGGAGTTTCCTGTCATCTGCATGGCCAGTCCGGAAAGGATCAGCGCATACATCAGCTTCTCACATGCATCTTTCTCTCCTGCTGCAATTTCTTTCAGATTATCCTTAACAGTCCGGATCGCTTTTGTTTCCAGGTCTGCCACCGCTGTACAATAGTATTCATCCACAAGAATACTTGCTATCTTCCAGTCTGCCAGCGCAATGTATTTTCCCAGAATATCCGACACCCCGGCTGCTGTAAGCCTTGCAGGCGCCTTAGCAAAAATATCCGTATCCGCAAAAACAAAAAGTGGCGCAGATGCCTGAAATACTTTTTTTACACCATTCCAGGTCATGTCTGCTACTGTGGAAGTAAATCCGTCTGAACTGGCTGCGGTGGGCACAGAGACAAAAGGGATCCGGTACTGATGGGCGACAAAACGGCTGAGATCATGGATCGTCCCCGCTCCAACTGCAAGAACAAGATCGATGTCCTCTTCCATATAATTCTCCACGATCTCCACGGCACGCTCATCTGCCTCAAGACCTTCAGCATCCAGGATCAGTACCTGACACCGGTCGTAGATATCCTCCATCAGTTCCTCTGTAGCTTTGTAACTGTTCGTGTCACAGATCAGAAGCGGGGAAATACATTCTTTCAGATCACCGTCTGACATTTCCTTTTCCAGTTTCCCGATAGCTCCTGATTCAATTACAATTTCTCTAACGTCTATGTGGTGCTCCCTCCCGCAGCTGCAAGGTCGGGCAAAATCGTCCGCATCGACTCGCATGTACTTATGTCCTCCTGACTTCTTTTAATGATTCACAGCGTATTTCTCTGTCCGCTGAATGATACAATATTACAGTTTGGTATTATACAGGATTTTTTTTTATTACGCAATGATAGAGTTCAACTTGTTTCATCATATAGCAAAAATCCTTTATTTTCAAGGATTTCCGGTGTTTCTACGCCAAACAATGTTTCGTCTGGTTGCGTCTATTTTCTTTTGTTTGTCACAAAAATTGTCATAATAAAAAGCCACGCCCAATAAAGGGAATGGCTCTGATTATTACATTACATTTTCAAGCTTTTTCATTTCATTCTGTAAACGTGTAAATTTTTGCCCTAAATGTTCTGCTGACAAAAAAGCTCAAAAGCAATATAACGACCGGAAACGCAAAAAGAATCCTACTATTACAGAGATTTGATTAAGGGAAAGAAAGTTTCTCCTTGCCCTAATGACTATAACTCTTCTATTCAAACTCAAAAGCAGTATGAAGAATGGTTAAAACAAAAACATCAAGAATTGACAAAAAGGCCAAAGAAACACCCGGTACATTAATTTGCACCGGGTATTTTTATATGTTCCATTCTGTTCTAAGTTGTGTTATACTGACTGCGTTGTCCAACCGAGACCCGGCAACGGGGGGAGGTGAACACATGGAAATAGTCATATCTTTTTTAGTGGCTGTTGCGGCAGGTGTGACTTGCCATCTCATTTGCAAATGGTTAGACAGTCATAACAAGGACAACGAATAGCCTGGTGGATGCTCAACCACTGAAATAAAAAGAGAAGAACCCTCGCATGTATTGGTGGTACATACGGGGGTTCGTTCTTTGTTCACATGGAACATCGTCATATCTTTTTTGCCTACTGGCATTATAGCATATGCCGATCATGAAATCAATATGCTTCGTCTTTGTAAATCCGTGATTTTTCCGCCGTTTGTCACAAAATTGTCACAAAATCATATTTTCAAAGCATCCCACACATCCAAAAATGCTTTAAAATCAACACTTTCCAGACTTCACGGTATAAATATATTGCTTTCTTTTTTTACGCAATAACGTGCTTTGACTTGTTTCATCTTATACCAAGAATCCTTTGTTTTCAAGGATTTCCAGTGTTTCTACGCAAAACAATATTTCGTCTGATCGCGTCTATTATCTTTTATCTACTCTGAGCTGAAAGCTAATTATATTTCTTGCATATCTGTTTATTTTTATACATATAAGCATCTGCAGCATCCAATAACATCTGCATTGTACACGACATATCATCGGAGGATAATGCCCATCCGCATGCATAGTCGATTGGTATTTGATTTTCATAACTATTTAATCTGTCTTTTTCTCTGTTCAAGGATTTTAATATTTCCTTAATTTTCGCCTCGCTTGTATGATAAATGACTGCTATAAACTCATCTCCGCCATATCTTCCAACAAAATCCTTTTCTGGAATAACACTGCGCAAAAGCTTTGCGAAATTTATTATTAACTGATCTCCTGCGGAATGTCCCATTGTATCATTTACAGTTTTTAAATTATTTAAATCAAACATTATGCAAGCTGTAGGATCTGTAATTATATCTTTTTTATTAAGAAGATCATTACAGGCATTTTTATTTGGCAGCCCAGTATGGGCATCTATGAATGCTTTCTGTTCCAGCAGTCTGTTTTGCATTGCCATCTGCATTGCCCTTAGAGTCTGCATAATAACCAATATCACCAGACTCAACATATCAAGTGCCGACAAAAGCTCTATAGTACGAATCTTTACAGCGATCTTTTCTGAATAGCTTTCTGCGGAAGAGACAGTTTCATCTGCCATCGAAAAATATATTTCACTCATATTAACAATGTCTGTATTTTCGTATCCCTTGTTTCTTGCTGCTTCAATTTCTGTTTTCAATTTATCCCAGTAATCACTCTGGATTTGCAATTTTTCCTGGTATTCTTCGTCATTGAGTTTTACCAGATCATAATGTCCATCCTGATATCTCAATCCAAGAAGAATATCATCCAAATATTTAATTAATTCTTCATTTTGGTTTCCTGTAATTTCTAATTTTACTTCACGCTGTGTAGCTCCACGTACCAGACCTGCATAATTTATTACGCGTGCTGTCCCCTGCAGCCTACTAATCTGAATCATCATAAAAATAATAAGAACTACTAATATCAATATAAGGAAACTCTGTATAATACCTATTATATTTTTACTTTTCTTGTTTGTCTGCATTTCACAATTTATCCCAAACCTTAAATAATATTCATTTACTTTCCTACAGGAAATCAAATGACAGACTTTTGGTCAGCGAACTTTCATTAAGAATATTAATCTTTGAAGATGGAATGACAGTTGCAGCAGTTTTCTTGTTGCTTTATAACTTCCGCTAACATCAACAGCAGCTTATCAATCCACTCATGTCATTGATGTTTGGATCATAAACTGTCTGTGTACAAATATCGGGAAGATCATCTCCTGTTGATAAATCATTCCTCAAAAAAAGCACTGCCAACCAGACAGTGCACCTCATTTTATGCAACTGGCTGCCATTTTACAGGCCCTGTAGCTTTGCGTCCCAGACTTTCATCTGGTTTGCCGATTTCCTTATTATAGCTTTTACACGTATACAAAAAAACTGGTTTTATTATACTATAGTGCTCTACTATATACAAGAAAAACATTACCGTTTTAACGTCCAAAAATAAAAAAAGAACAGCCGATATATATATCGAACTGTTCTCCCACTTCCGAAATCCACGCAGCATTGACATTACCGTTCTATATATTTTGTGATGACAGATATTAAAATCCTCATATCAACCGGCTTCGCCACATGGTCATCCATTCCGGCATGCAAAGCAGCCTGTACATCCTCTGCAAATGCATTTGCTGTCATTGCAATAATAGGGATCTCCTTTCCGTCTGGACGCTCCGACAGATTTCTGATAGCTTTTGTCGTTTCATAGCCATTCATTTCCGGCATCATGATATCCATCAAAATCAGATCAAAGGTCCCCGGAGCTGTATTGCAAAACTGTGCCAAGGCAGATTTTCCATCGGCAGTCCTAGTTACGATCATCCCTTGTTCTTCCAGCAAAGCTGCTGCTATCTCTGCATTTAAATCATTGTCCTCTGCCAAAAGGACATGCAGACCATGTAAATCCATATCTTTCCTTAACTTTTCTTCCTTTTCAGACAGTATCTGTTCTGCTATAAGCAGGGGAATTTCTACCGTAAATGTTGAGCCAATACCCTTTCTGCTGCTGACCTCAATTTTTCCACCCATAAGATCTACATACTGTTTGGCAATGGCCATTCCCAGTCCGGCTCCCTTATAGCTGGTTCTTGCCCCACCATTTTCCTGACTGAACTCATCAAATATTCTGGTCTGGAACTCCTCACTCATACCAATTCCGGTATCTGATATACGATAGCGTACAATTATATGATTCTCATCATTACCCGGAGCGTTTTCTGCAGCGAATGAAATGGTGCCTCCGTCTTTTGTAAATTTGACTGCATTACTGATAATGTTGAGCAATACTTCCCTGATTCTGAGTTCATCTACCATCACATAAGGAGTTTTTAGTTTTTCTCTTGAAACATACAAATTAAGGTCACGATTTTCCATATATCCCTTTGCGATCGACAAAACAGTATTTATCATATCCCTGAGATCTGTCGGTACCGGTTTATATTCCAGTTTACCACTTTCAATGCGGCTGATATCCAACACATCGTTGATCAGTGTCATCAGATATTCTGAACTCTGCCTGATCTTTTTCAGACAATTCTCCACCTCTTTGTCCGGTTTCCTCTTCATGGCAATATCTGTAAATCCAACAATTGCATTCATTGGTGTCCTGAGATCATGAGACATATGGTTCAGGAATGTCGTTTTTGCAATATTCGCCGCATTTGCATTCTGTGCTTCTTTCAGGGCTTCCATCTGTTTTTTTCTACTCACGGAAAGAGAATAAACCAGAAGAAGCAGTACAAAAATAATCACAAACGAAACTCCGATAACTAAGCCTGCATGCTCAGCAAGGATATCCTTCAAGGTCATTTCCTTTTCTGAAACAGAATTCTGTGCAAGGACAACACCATTTAAAACATTGGATGACTGCTCAATTGCTTTATTGATAATGGTAGCTGCTCTTCTGTTTTCTCTCGTCGTGAACATTCCTAATTCCTGCCGTTTTGCCATCTCTGCAAATGACAGACTTTGGGTCAGTGGACTTTCATTAAGAATATTGATCTTTGAGGATGGAACGACAGTTGCTCCCACTTTTCCATTTGCTACAGCCTCCAGGCATTCTTCCTGTGTATCATATTGTTTGATTTCTGCATCTGGAAAAAGAAGGGACACCATCAATCCAGAATACAGTGAGGTCTCTGTCACTGCGACCGTAGAGAGACTGCTGCTATATTCTTTTCCCTTGTAAATAACAACCGGCGTAATATCAAAGATTGCATCCGTCAAAACCACTTGAAACTGTTCCTGTGTATAAAAATCCTGAATGATAGGACCGGCAATATCTATTTTGCCAGATTGCAATGCCTCATTCATCTCTACTCCCGTGGAACATGGAACTGCCTTGATCGTAATTTTATATTTTTCCTGAACAGTATCCAGAACAGTTCCAAGAATTCCTGTGAGTTTCCCATTTTCTTCACCACAAAAAGGAAGATTATCCTTTAGATATCCCACGCGGATCGTATTTTCATGTGCATCCAGCCATTGTTTTTCTTCCTTGTTGAGTGCATAGTTTATGACCGCTTTTCCTTCATAACGGGCATACAGCTTGCTGCTGTAGTCCGTTTCTGTATTGTTGATTTCTTCCATGGCAGAATTTAATTCCTTTAACAGATCTGGTCTGGATTTTGATACACCGAAATAACAGTCACTTGCACCGATATTGGCAATGGCAATAAAATCGCTGTTGACAGACAGCACTGGGATCACAAGTGCATCCAGTTCATCTGCATCCAGTTTTTCTATCATTTCATCATAGCCTTTACAAACAACCACCTCTGCCTGGATCTGATTGCTGTCCAGCCATTTTTCCAGAAGTTCTTTCTGATAGCTTCCATCTGCTACACCAATACGACAGCCATTCATCTGCTTTGGATCACCATCCATAAGATCTGTATGATCTTCCCGGGTATAGATCCAATATCTTTCTGTTCCTGCGGCATAGGTTGAGTAATCTATAGATTCTGCTCTTTCCGGTGTGTAACTGACATTTCCAAGTATATCTATTTCTCCATCTGCCAACATATCCAGACACTCTTTAAATGAGCCATAGACATATTCATACTTCCAGCCAGTTATATACGAAATCTTCTGGAGATACTCATAGCCTGCTCCCTGCTTGTGTTCCCCATAGCCGCCTTCCTGAAAATTGGCATATGGGAAATAGCCAACTCTCACGGTTTTATTTTCTTCCTTTATTACCTGAGTTGTATTCCCATCACTTTTTGTTTCCGACGCATAAACAAAAAACGGTACAAAAAGCAGCATGACAAATGCAAAAATGCTCAAACATACTCTATTATTCTTACTCTTTTTTCTTATCTGTTTTTCTATCTTTCTGTTCATTCATTTCCTCTTTATCATCCAGTAAAGCGGACATTCGCAATCCGCTTTCGCTACTTGCTCATGAACGCAGTCTGTTTGCGTTCATGCTGTTGTCCTTCCCAGTCTGTAAGTTTTCCTGTTTTTTCAATACAGAAAGAATGACCACTCCATTCAGTATAACACGAAATTATTAGTTTTCTTACTGCCTTAAAACTTCCGCTAACATCGACAGCAGTTTATCAATCTGGATCGGCTTTGCAATATGACCATTCATTCCAGCTGCAACAGCATCCCGCTTATCTTCTTCAAATGCATTTGCCGTCATTGCAACGATCGGTATGCATGCCTTATCCTTATCCGGTAAGTGCCTGATTGCCTGTGTTGCTTTATAACCGTCCATTCGGGGCATCTGGATATCCATGAGGATCATATCATATGTTCCCACCGGCATTTTTGTTATCTTATTTACACACTGAATGCCATCCTCCACACGTTCTGTTTTAAGGCCGGCACGCTCAAGTATTGCTTCTGCAATCTCTGCATTCAGATCATTGTCCTCTGCCAAAAGGATATTCTTGCCTTCAAGGATTTTACTGGCTGTTCCAGAGCCTTCATCATGTTTTTTTACATAATAGCTTTCATCCGCTATCCTGTGTTTTAATGTTACAGTAAAGGTGCTGCCCTTTCCAGGCTCACTCTCTACATCTATTGTTCCGCCGAGCAGATCAACATATCTCTTTACGATTGACATTCCCAATCCGCTTCCTGTGATTTTGCTCTTTGTAGTGTTTCGCTCACGCGTGAATGCATCGAAAATCTTTGTCAGATAATCCTGGCTCATACCGATTCCGGTATCGCTCACCCTGGTCCTTACCATCATGTACCCGGGCTCATCACATACTAATTCGTCTATGTTTATCATAACAGAACCACCGGATGGGGTATATTTTATGGCATTGCTCAGGATATTGACAAATATTTCTTTTACCTTGGTAGTATCTGTCAGTATATGCTCATGCTCCACATTTATTGTGTAATGAAGTGCAATATTCTTTTTCTTTGCTTCATCACCAAATATTTCAAATAAAGTCTGCCGGATATCTTCAATCCGGCCATAGTTCTCATCAATTTCCATCTTTCCGCTCTCAATCCGAGCCATATCAAGTACATTATTTATGATTGACAGAAGAAGATTTCCAGACTGCTGCAATTTTTCCAGATGATCTGAAGTTTCAGGCAGATCCTTTTCTTTTAGTTCTTCCTCCATAAGCTGTGCATAACCCAGAATTGCATTCATAGGAGTACGGATGTCATGTGACATATTGTTAAGAAAACGAGTCTTTGCCAGACTGGCATCCTCTGCTTTTTTCAAAGCGATTTCCAGTTTGTCATTGAGTTTTTTTGTATCCTTTGCCGCAAGCTTTGCGACAGCTTCTGCTTTCCTTGCCTTCCGCAAAAGTACGAGGATAATACCAATGATGCTGAGTGCCAAAAATCCTACCGTAGCCAAAAAAACAAGCAGATTGTCTTTTATGAAATCAGAAAATGTTACTTTATCTGCAGTACTGTCATAGATAGCAAGTGCACTTGTAAGCATGTCAGACGGCATGGCCTTTATAGTTTTATTCAGTATTGATAAAAGGCTTCCCTCTCCCTCTCTTACAGTAAAGCATGCCTCCATTGTTTTTGTAAGTGGAACACTCTTGAACTTTTGACTGTTATCATATATCAGCGCCTGGCTTGCTCCCATGAGGAAACAGTCTGCTTTTCCTTGGATGACCATATCTGCTGCATTGTCAAGCGAATCACAATCTACAAGCTTCCATTCAGGATAACTGAATGCAATATGCTGTTTTAAGGCATATTTTTCCTTTGGCACAGCTACAGTATGCACCTTATTCTCATCAAATTTTTCCTCATCAGTTACCGCCATCAAACTGTAAGTCCAGGCTGTGTTTGTAAGTGCATATCCGTTTTGTTCTGCAAAATATGGATTCCTGCCGGCATAAAAAATCATGTCAATCTCACGATTCTGCAGCGCCTGAATCATTTCATCATAATCATCATATGCATGTATATTAAATTCCAGTGTCTGATTTCCCAGACAATCTTTGGCATAGGAGATATATTCCGCCAGCATACCGGTAAGTTTTCCAGTCTCTTCATCCATGGAAAAGATTGCCGGATCATTGTTCAAAAATCCTATCTGGATACCTCCATGTTCTTCCACCCAGACCTTTTCTTTACCTGTAAGAACCTGAATATAATCAAGTGTAAAATACTTCTTATACAGATCTGCCTTAAAAAAGGGACTATCCTGTTCCAGTTGACGCATAGCATAGTCCAGCTCCGTCTTGATATCGCTGCGTTCTTTATTTATTGCAAAATATATGCCTGATTTGCCAATCGTGGTAACGGATGATATTCCCTGTTCAGACCAGATCGATTCCTCCAGAGATACAAAACAGTCGATCTCATGATTTGCTAATTTCTTTTCGACATCATCATCATTATTCACATTTACATGTTCTGTATGTATGCCATTCTTATTTTCCCATTCTGTCAGCATGATCTCAGGTTCTGTATCCATGAGCACACCTACACGTTTCCCATCCAGAGACTTGAAATCAGACATTCCAATATCCGTATCCGATAAATCAGCATAAAGGATATATTTTTCCTCCCCCATCGGTTCATCCGGGAAAAGCATCTTTTGTGCACGTTCATCGGTGTAAGAGATATCACCCATGATATCGATCTCACCATTTTCAAGTTTATCAAAACAGTCAGACCAGTCACATTTCACATACTCAAATTTCCATCCGGTATAACCTGCCAAAGCCTGCATAAGTTCGTATCCATATCCTCGTCTTACACCGTTTTTATCGACATAATTAAAAGTATCCTCAAATGAGCCGACACGGATGATCTGTGACTGCTTTTCATCGTTGTTCGTCTCAGCAGCCCGGCAAGGTACTGTCAATACCATCCATATTCCCAGAAACACAAATATACCTGCACATAGTACGGTTGATTTTTTCCTACTTTTATCCATATTTTTATTTCCTTTATTTGTGCGGTTTTTCTAATACTCCGGACACCTAATCCAGGTTCTTCTGCAGGATGATGATCAATTCCTCTATGACAATTGGTTTGGACAAGAACCCATCCATACCACATTTCAGTGCTTTCTTTCTATCCTCATCAAAGGCATTGGCAGTCATAGCAAGAATAGTAATTCCAGCCAGTGCCGGATTTTCTTTTTCATTAGGATCCTCCTTCTGAGCTTCCTTTGCATTTTTCTATTTTACAATATCAAAATATCCAACGATCCCAATGTATCCATCCTTCTTTAAAGGCGACCACAATGTATGCAATTTCAGTTTATACATCTGGCGGTCATTTTCCACCCTTGCTTTTATCTGCACAGAGATTTCTTTATTTTGTACAGATGTCTGATGTAATAAACCCTGAATATGATGAACATCTTCTTCATTTACTCCGAATTCTTTGAACAGATCAAAATCCGGATTATTTCTCTGATATAATATCTGCTGTTTTCCGTTTAATATAGTCAGCTGACCGGAACTTGTATTGTAATCAATTGAACCCATGCCGCTGTTCGCTTTGAAGAAATCAACCTTTTCCTTCATGACCCTGAGAATACTCTGTGAATAATTTGGGTTCGGTAAAGATCTGTCGCTGAGTATTTCATTTGAAAGTCTCTGCACTTCATGGTAATAGCTATTGTCATCCTTCTCTTTATCAAGCATTTTCGAAAGCTGAAGACGCAGCTCTTTCAGGCACTTAAGGAGGATGGGGTTAAATTGTCCGCATTGCCCATCCAGGATCATCTGGATCGCTGTGTCATGATCAAATGCTTTCTTATAACATCTTTCACTTGTAAGTGCGTCATAAACATCAACGATCGACACCACCTGTGCGGAGATTGGTATTTCTTCTCCTTTCAGTCCATCCGGATAACCTTTTCCATCCCATCTTTCATGATGCCATCTGCAGATTTCCCATGAAGCACGTACCAATGAATTGTCTTTTGGGAAATGCATATCCTGGATCATATCTGCACCAAGTTCACTATGAGTTTTCATAATTCTGAATTCTTCATCGGTAAGTCTGCCAGGTTTGTTCAGGATTTCTTCCGGAATACGGATCTTACCGATATCATGAAGAGAAGATGCTGTTGTGATCAAAGAAATATCTGCCTCTGTCATAGGATAAGCATCTGTTATTTTTACCAGTTGTCTCAGCATCAGTTCTGTTGCTGTTTTAATATGCAGGATATGTTCTCTACTCTCACTGTTACGTGATCCCAGTACATTACTCAGGATCCGGATCATAATATTATTATTTTCTTCTTTTTCGTAAACCTGATCATAAACCACATTAATCAGATGCTTTTGCTTCATATAGAGTCCCAGGGTATTCTGAACTCTTTTCTTTACAATCACAGAATCAAACGGTCGTGTGATATAATCCGTGATTCCCAGCTCATATGCCTTACGCATAGTATCAACGGCATCTTCCGAAGATATCATAATTACAGGAGTTTCAGCAATACACTGGCTTCTTTTCATTATTTCCAAGACTTCAAAACCATTCATCTGTGGCATATTGATATCTAAAAGCATCAGATCAATTCCTATATTTTCTCCTATCATCTGAATTGCCTGATTTCCATTTTCCGCTTCCAGGTAATTATAAGTTTCTCCGAGGATCTCCTTCAACATATCCCTGTTAAATTCTGAATCGTCTACAATCAGGATCTTTTGTCTTTTATCCATATTTTTTTATTTCCTTTATCCAATGGGTTTATGATGTTCCAAGCACCTGGTCAAAGATCGAACGTCGTGTCGCATCACTTAATTCGACAGTCCCTTCTTTATTTCTTCAATCATCCTCTCATATACTTCTGTTACTTTTTCCATTGCCTCCGATATCCCAGGCTGCGCTCCGGTTCTATCTCTCAAAAGTTCTGTTAACTCATTACTAACCTCTTACAGACGGTCAAAAGAAAGATTCTGACAAACCCCTTTCAGTGTGTGTGCACTGCGGAAAGCATCTTCATAATTTTTATTTTCCAATGCCAGTTTTAACTGCAGGTAACTCGGATCCTCAAGGAACTTTAATGTGAATTTCCGGATCAGTGCTTCGCTTTGAAGGCGTCCTAAAACCTCTTCATAATTTCCTCCGATAGCTTCATAGCATTCCTGTATTGTCATGATTTTGTCCTCCTATCTATATTTCACTGCTTATTTGTCACTGCCATATCCATTATATTTCACCAATTTATGAATTACTTTTATCAGTAACCCCACATCAACAGGCTTAACAATATGTTCATCCATCCCTGCTTCTTTTGCTCTTATTCTGTCCTCCGTGAACGCATTTGCTGTCATTGCAATGATCGGTATTTCTTTTGCATCCTCTCTGTCCAGAGACCGGATCATCTTTGTAGCTTCATAACCATTCATGACCGGCATCATAATATCCATAAGAATGACATCAAATCCACCAGGTCCACTTTTTCTGAACAGCTCAACCGCTTCCTGACCATTCCATGCTTTTGTCACGTCAGCCCCTTCATTCTGAAGCAAAAATTCAGCGATTTCCATATTCAGTTCATTATCTTCTGCCAGAAGAATATGCAGTCCCTTTATAGATTTTTCTGATATATCCTTCTGTTCTTCACGTTTATCCGCATCCAGATCTATCTTAAATGGAACCCGGATCACAAATGTAGTCCCTACACCGTATTCACTTTCGAGGGTAATGGTTCCACCCATTTTCTCGACCAGATTCTTTGCGATCGCCATTCCCAGGCCTGTTCCTGGAAATTTTGTACGGCTTCCTGTATGTTCCTGTGCAAATGGTTCAAAAATATGTTTCTGGAACTCCTCAGTCATTCCGATTCCTGCATCCCGGCAGATAAATTCCATTGTCGTCATTCCTGGCTGTTCGGATGGGATTTCCATGCAGCTAAGATAAATATGTCCGTTTTCTCTGTTATATTTCACTGCATTGGACAGGATATTCATCATCACACGTTTCACATACCCCGGACTTCCAATAAGATTCCGGTGTATGATTTCTTTTTTCTCCCACATGATCCGGATATTCTGTTCTGCTGCCACCTGCTCGATCACAACAAATACTTCCCTGGAAATACTTCTCAGATTAAATGGGATCTCCTCCAGAACGATCTCACCGGACTCCAGCTTACTCATATCCAGAACATCATTTACCAGCTCCAGCAACAGATTGGATGCCTCTTTAATCTTTGTCCTGTATTCCGTCTGTTTCTCCATATCATCTGCATAATGGTCTGCCATATCGACCAAGCCGCAGATTCCATTGATCGGAGTCCGGATATCATGGCTCATCCGCTGGAGAAACTCTGTTTTTGCCTCATTGGCAGCCTCTGCCTTTTTTGCAGCTATCAGAAGTTCTGCCTTATATTTTTCGTCTTTTTCCTGTTCCTGTTTCCGGTGTGTCAGATTGGTTCTATATGCCCAGAACCAGAATATACTGAATATCAGAAGATAAATAAAAATAACACCTGCTACATTTAATGGAAGATTATGAAACACTTCCGTATCCGGAAGATACGCATAAATATAATAATCCCGCTGCTTCAGCATGATTCCGTAGCATCTGGTTCCTTCATTCTTCAAATGATAAATGTGCTGACTGTCTGTATGCTTTTTCATTGCCTGAACAACTTCGTTGTCGGCTGTATTCTGCCCTAACAGCCTCTCATCATTACTGGCAACAACGATCCCATCATCTGCAACAATGATCGTTCCATCTTTCTGGACACTATAACCATTTAAAAGCTCTTGTATCGTCAGGGTATAATTTCTGGTAAATTCAGGAGATGTGTAGTAATAGATTGCAACGATACCTGGCACATCTTTTCTGGCACAGGCTGCAATGTCAATATAGGATCCATCTTTCCTGGCAAACCGTTCTGAATAAGATCTTTCTTCATATCCGGCAAAATCCATGATAATTTCTTTTTGCAGATACTCCGTGATCTCATTAGTCAGAGACTCCTCCATACTGTATTCACAGTCCATCTTTCCTTCTTTATCCAGCACTATGATGCCATCCACCCAGAGAGTCTGCAGGTTTTCTTTCAGCAAATCCTGGCTTAGCTGATCGCCGTTTTCTGTTTCCATGCTAATATTTGTACTCATCTGTCTGGCACTTTCAATGGCACGTAAAAGACTTTTGGATTCCGAAGATTCATTATAATGGGTGTAGGTTGAGCACTGCACTTTGACATAGTTTACGATCTCCACCAGTCTTTTCTCTGCTTCCGCTTTTTCTGCGTAGAAGAAATAAAACAGAGAGACTACAGCCACACAGATTCCGAGCAGACCTCCGAGCAGCTGGATTCGTTTTCCTTTTGTCTTTCTCTTAATATCCAAGATCATCCACCTCCAGATACTTCTGGGGATCATCCAGATATTTTTCAATAATTTTCAGGGATGTGCCATCCTGACGCATCTCCGCCAGTGTCTGATCCATCTGCTCACAGATTCCCCTGTCATCATCTTTTGCAAAAGCGACACCTATTCCGGTGATCATAAGAGGCTCTTCCAGGATACGGAAGCTTGTATCATAATCCTTCATATACTGAACGATAGATTCCTCGTGTGCGGCAACTGCATCTACATATCCTTTCCCAAGAAACGTATAGATCAGTTCCCGATGTCCAAGACTGATCAGATTTCCCAATTTGGGGATTCTTTCATCTGTCCGGTTCAGAAAGATGCTTTCCGGTTTGGTTGTGGACTGAACAGCCAGATTCTTTCCCTCCAGATCACTCAGTTTATAGATATCACTGTTCTCATTTACAGCGACCACCTGACGGCTTGCTATGTATGGTCCTGCCCATCGGTAATCGTCAAGGCGCCCTTCCATGGAAAAACATCCCATGATACAATCAATCTCTCCACTCTCTACCAGTTCTTTTTTCTTCTCCCAGTTGATCTGGACAACCTTCACCTGATATCCCATTCTCTCGAAAGCTTCTGTAGCCAGTTCTACATCTATACCCGTCGGTACACCATCCTCATTCAGATAATTGTATGGTGGATAATTATCGCTGCCAAGGGTAATAACAGGCTTTTCTGGTTCTTCTTTCGTGTTATCTGTGTTTTTACACCCTGACAGGGTGACTGCTAAGATGCCCGCAAGCAGAATGCCTGCAATCACTCTTTTTCCTTTCATTTTCCATCTATCCCTAACTATCCTTTTTGTTTTTTTCATATCTGTATTTACGGTTTCCAGCCTCGCATTATTTTCCCGCTCCACACGGATCGCTTCCTGCTGATTTCTACGCATAACAAGAGAAATCACCAGCATAACGCAGACAGCTACGACAACCGTAAAGCTAACGATAAAAAAAACACCGTCTCACAGACAGTGCACCTCATTTCATGCAACTGGCTGCCATTTTACAGGCCCTATAGCTTTGCGTCCCAGACTTTCATCTGGTTTGCCGATCATCCTTATTAAGCTTTTATACGTATCCTAAAAAACTGGTTTTATTATACTACAGCGCTCTACTTTACACAAGAAAAAACATTACCGTTTTAACGCCTGAAAACACACAAAAAGAGATTGCTCCAAAACAGAGAAAAATACTTTATCCCCACGAAAAAAATCCCCGCGTCTGACTGAAATCAGACAACAGGGATTTTTTATCAAATCATCAGATTGCTGCGATCACTTCTACCTCGCAGAGAACGTTCTTTGGCAGTGTCTTGACTGCAACACAGGAACGTGCAGGTTTATTTACGAAATATTTGGCATATACTTCATTAAATGCCGCAAAATCGTTCATATCTGCAAGGAAGCATACTGTCTTGACTGCATTCTCATAGCTGGAGCCGGCAGCTTCCAGAACTGCTCCGAGGTTCTTCATAACACGGTCAGCCTGCTCCTCGATGGTTGTTCCAACTACCTCTCCGGTTGCCGGATCCACCGGGATCTGACCGGATGTGTAAAGCGTATCTCCATGGATGATAGCCTGGGAGTATGGTCCGATTGCTGCAGGTGCTTTGTCTGTATGTACTGTCTTCATAATAGAATTCTCCTTTCACGAACATTTCGGATACTTCTCTGTCGGAAATATCCATCAGGATCTTGCTCAGCTGTTTTTTATTCTAACTCACAGATCACCCCTGGTCAAGGTCCATATTCAGATAATTATAAACAATACCGGAAATATCCCGGATATGCGAAACTGCGTCCCCAGGTTTACAGTCTTCTGACATCACACAGAGGATATATGTAGTCTTTTTTCCATATACAATGGCGATATCATGCTGGTCCGTATCCGTTTCTCCAGTCTTATTTGCAATTTCCACGGACGCAGATATCCCGCTGGGGATCTTAGTAGTAACCTGCTGATTCAGAAGCAGATTACGCATAGCCTCCGAAGCTTCTTTCGATACACATTCTCCTTTATAGATCCGGAAAAGAAGCTCTGCGCAGTCTTTTACGGAAGTGGTGTTCCTGCCGCCGAGGCCGACGTCCTTTGAAGAGGACGGGCTTAAGATGTGCTGAACGGAAGTATCTGCAAATTTCTGTTCCGCAAGAAATCCATTTACAGCCTGTGCTCCGTCCTTAAAAACACCCGATGCTGTCTGCAGACGTACCAGCTCATTAAAGGATTCATTGTCACTGACTGTGATCATATTCCAGAGAAGATCATTGACCTTTGTGGATACGGACGGATCTGTAACATCTTTTTTCATTTTTGCCGCTTCGCTCTGAAGGACTGTATCCATGTTGGCATAGGTCTGGGCCATGACAAACACTTTGATCAGACTGGCTGAGTACAGTGATTGACTGTTCTGTTCAAACTCCTGATCACTGGTCAGATCCTTTACATAAACGCTCCATGTACCCTCATAGGTTCCAAGAAGATCTGCAAGCCGTTTCTCAAGGCCATCCATTCCCAGATCTTTCGTCTCGACTTTTCCGGATTTATCCACGGAAAATCCCTCCGGAGTCTCTCCCTCTTCCTGGAGCAGAACGCCGTTTTCTCCGCCAAAATAATAATATCCGTCAAACATCTGTCCTGCAGCATTCATTTCCAGATAATGGATACCTGGATCTGTGACCATTTTTCCATATTCATCAAAATAATACAGCCCGTTGTATGTTGTTTTGTCCACCACCAGCTCATCCATATAACGTACCTGTGGAGAGGCGCTGAGTTTTCCCAGATTGTTTACCATATAACAGCCGTCAAAAGAAACTTCCTCACCGCTGCCGTCTTTTGCCGGAGCCTTCAGATCGGTGATCTGGACCATATGCGAGTTTCCCGCTGTAAATTTACCGCTTTCGTCGTGATAATAATATCCATCAAAAACCGTTCCGTCGATCTCAAAATGATCAAAATAATACACTGCCGGAGTATTTTCTTTGGTTCCATCTTCATTCAGGCAGTAAAAGCCATTGCTTTTCAGAATATATTTCCCGTTTTCACCGGGAATTGGAAGTATCTGGGACTCCTCCGTAACAGAACCAAGGCTTCCCTGTGCCGTCTGCTGCACTGTTGTCGCAAAAACCGGCTGTGCGAGCATCACTGTGCTCAGACAAAATGCCAATGCTTTATATATTTTTTTTCGTCTCATATACTTCTTTCACTTTTCTTATGATCCTATTTTACAGTTTCTTGTCCTGATCCGGCATCCACACATTCCTCCAGTGATTTTCCAGATAAAGACTCTATAAGTATATCGGATTTCTCCGTTCTGTCAAGTAAACCTCTTCCAGAACGTCTCCACTGCACCTTCTACCGTATCCAGCCTGCAGCCTGTACGGTCCTGCCATTCCCTGGGAAAGATTTCCTGGTAATCCCGATCCCAGAAGCGGTCATCCAGAAGCAATATCACGCCTTTATCCTCTTTTGTGCGGATCACGCGCCCGGCGGCCTGAAGCACCTTGTTCATACCCGGATAGCGATATGCATAATCAAAACCACAGTGATTCTTTTTATCGTAATACTCTTTCAGGATCTCACGCTGACTGCCGATCTGGGGAAGTCCGGTTCCTACGATCACTGCCCCGATCAGACTTTCCCCTGTCAGATCAACACCCTCAGAAAAAATCCCTCCAAGGACACAGAACCCTACCAGGGTACCTTCCCGTTCCTGAAATTCCTCCAAAAATCCTTCCCGTTCCTGTTCTGTCATATCTGGTGTCTGACACACGCAGCGCACCCAGTCTACGGAAAATTCTTCCTCATAAACCTGCAGTACGTCTTCCATAAGACGATACGACGGAAAAAACACCATATAATTTCCCTGCCTCTGCCAGACACATCTGGCAATATATCCGGCGATCTTCCGGTATTCTGCACGATTTCTCCGGGTATACCGGCTGCTTACGTCGCTGCCGATAAGAATCCTGCGGTTTTCTTTTGGGAAAGGAGACTGCACATAAATCCCATAGGCATCACGGTCTGTTGTCAAAAGCTCCCGGTAATAGAGCATGGGAAACATTGTAGCTGAAAAGAAAATAGCACTTTTCCCTTTTTTCAGGTATTCTCCCAGATTTTCTGCCGGGTTCACACAGAACAGCCTCAGACGAAATCCTTCTTCTGCGCTGTTTTCGGTATATACTACATAATTTTCATCTACCAGCTCTGAAACATTTAAAAAATCACGCACTATAAAATAAAATTCCAGTATTTCCCTGCGTAGTTCTTCTTCCAGTTCTTTTTCCTCCAGTATTTCTTCCAGTTCACCTGATATCGTGAGAAATGTGATCGGCAGTACTCCGGGATTGGGAAGCACCTGATACCCTTTTCCTGTTTCCGCAAGATTCTCTTCCAGTTCCATCATCTGGCGATTTGCTTTATCCAGTGTTCTGGCCAGTTTTGAAAACCTCTTTCTTATCTTCTTTCGAAGTGCTACCAGACTCTGACGGGAAATACCGGCACTGTACATCTCTCTGCCACGTTCTACCAGATTATGTGCCTCATCGATCAGAAAAATATGATCCCCGGAAATATTTTCCCCGAAAAAACGTTTCAGATGAACATTGGGATCAAACACGTAATTATAATCACAGATGATCCCGTCTACCCAGATTGAAAGATCCAGACACATTTCAAAAGGGCACACCTGCCATTTTTCTGCATGAGCACGGATCACTTCTCTGGAATATACCTCTTCAGTGGTCCAGAGCTCATAAACCGCATCATTTACCCGGTCAAAATGCCCCTTTGCATAAGGACATTTCTCCGGTGTACATTCCGGAGTATCCTGAAAACACAGCTTTTCCTTTGCCGTGATCGCCGTTACCTTGAATTTCAGACCTTTTTCCCGCAGGATGTGAAATGCCTCCTGCGCCACAGTTCCTGTGATGGTTTTTGCGGTAAGATAAAAAAGTGTTTCACCTTTTCCCTCACCGATGGCGCGCACGGACGGAAAAATGGCAGACATGGTTTTTCCCACACCGGTAGGCGCCTGAACAAATAAGGTCTTCCCGCTGGAAACCGTATGGTACACACCACTAACTATATCCCGCTGCCCTTCTCTGTATGGAAACGGAAACTGCAGATCCTTCATGGATGCATTCCTCTCTTTTTTCCAGTTAAGGGAATATGCGATCCATTTGTGATAGGCATCCAGAAGCTTCTGATACCAGCCTTTAAGTTCCTCTATGGAAAAATCCTCACGAAATCTCCTGGTTTCTTCCGTCTCAAGATGAGCGTAGGTCATCTGAATGTGGATTTCTGAAATCCCCTCTTTTTCTCCCCAGATCAGTCCGTAACACATAGCCTGGGCACGGTGAACCGCTACTGGTATGTCCATTGCCTGGACATTTCCGTAAGTTCCCTTGATCTCGTCAATATAAACGGCTCCGTCCTCTGTAAAGATCCCGTCTGCACGGCCCTCGACCTGAATGACCACATCGTCGTATTCACTTTCTTTTTTCAGAGAAACCTCTGCCCGATAATCGCCCTTCATACTCCGCTGTATCTTGCGGTGAAGCCTTCCGCCTTTTAACATGGCTTCCTTATCTCCGGATGTCCCGCTGCTGTTATCCAGATCTCCGCTCCTCAGTATAAATTCCACAAGATTTCTGACAGAAATCCGCACTCTTGGTTTTTCCATATTTTCACTCCCGGCAGCTGCCGGAATTCCAGCCCGGCAGCTATTCTTTTTCCATGCTATACCAGGATTATACCATAAAATATGATCCGAAAGCTTCCCATAATAAAAAGGACGCATGTTCTGCTTTTCTTCTCATGAACTGCGCCCTTTTATCACCGTTTTTCTTTATTCATATTTCTCAACCTGCTGCATACTTGGAAAGAACACGATTAAAATCCTCATCTTCTCCGTAACACTTTACTGTCAGAGTCTTTGTCAGATCCAGACTCAAAAGTCCGAGGATCGACTTTGCATCAATGATAATACGGTTATAAAATACATCAATATCAAATTTACATTTGCTGGCTGCGCTGACAAACTCCTGTGCACTTTTTTCATCCAGTTTGATCTGTTTCTCCATGGCTGACTGCCTGCCTTTCTGATTTTTTTATATGTCAGTTTTACACAAAAGTTAAGTTTTTGTCAATACTGTTTATTTCATATCAAGCATTTTTCGACACAATGTACAATATCTTTGTCTTTCCTTTGGAAATCCTGTTGAATTTGATTGTATTATTTTTAGTCCAAAAAAATCCGCCGCAGGACGTGTAATATACTGTCCTGCGGCGGATTTAATCAATCGGATATAAACAAAATCCGTTTCCGGATTTAATCGATCGGATATTCGGAATCCGCTTCGCTACTTCCTTATAAACAAAATCCGTTTTCGGATTTTGTTTATATCCGTGTCAGAACAAAAATATCGTAGATTGCTCTGACTGCTTTTTCGAAATCACGGTTCTCTACGCCGATGATGATATTCAGCTCACTGGAACCCTGGTCGATCATTTTTACATTTACATTTGCATGGGCAAGAGCAGAGAAGATCCTTCCTGCAGTGCCTCTCTGGGATTTCATTCCACGACCAACAACTGCGATCAGTGCAAGGTCAGATTCCATCTCCACAAAATCAGGCTGTACCAGACGGTGGATACCTGCGATAACCTGCTGCTCTTTCTCCTCAAATTCGTCCTGATGAACATATACAGTCATGGTATCGATTCCGGATGGTACATGCTCAAAGCTGATCCCCTGATCTTCAAATACCTGAAGCACCTTGCGTCCGAACCCAATCTCACTGTTCATCATGGATTTCTCGATATTAATAGAGCAGAAGCCTTTCTTTCCGGCGATACCGGTAATAGTAAATTTCGGCTTCTTACAGGTGCTCTCTACGATCAGAGTACCTTTATCCTCCGGGCTGTTTGTGTTACGGATATTGATCGGGATTCCCTCTTTACGAACCGGGAAAATGGCATCCTCATGAAGAACAGTAGCTCCCATGTAGGAAAGCTCACGAAGTTCTCTGTATGTGATCGCCTCGATAGGCTCCGGATTGTGAACGATGCGCGGATCCGTTACAAGAAAACCGGAAACGTCCGTCCAGTTCTCATAAATATCTGCATGAATAGCTTTGGCAACCAGAGATCCGGTCACATCAGAACCACCTCTGGAAAATGTCTTTACCGTGCCATCTGCACATGCGCCGTAAAATCCCGGAATAACCGCATGCTGGGATTTGCTGAGTTTTTTGGAAAGGAGTTTATTGGTCTCCTCCGCTTCCAGATTACCGGCTTTATCAAAACGGATCACAGAAGCTGCATCCACAAAATCATATCCAAGGTATGCAGCCATGATCTTACCATTGAGGAACTCTCCTCTGGATGCCGCATACTGGATTCCTGCCTGTGCACGGAAATCCTCATCGATCTTCCTGAACTCCTCCTCAAGAGAAAGGCTCAGTCCGAGACCCTTGATGATCTCATAATATCGCGCCTTGATCGCATTAATCTTCTCAGTGATATCCTCCCCTTTAGATGCTGCGTCATAACATCCATAAAGCATATCAGTCACTTTGATATCCTCGTCAAATCTCTTTCCCGGAGCTGACGGAACTACATAACGGCGGCTCTCATCGCTGCGGATGATATCGCCCACTTTCTGGAACTGCTCCGCATTTGCAAGAGAACTTCCACCGAATTTTACAACTTTTTTCATGATAACACCTCTCACCTGTAATTTCGACTTCCAGCGCTGCATTTCCACCATTCACTGCAACGCTTTACCACAGAAACCTACGGCTATTTTATTGAATAATTTGTAATTTTGCAAGCCTTTCTGTAACATTTCTGCAAAAAAGTCAAATTATACAAGAGAAAAGTATCTCCTGACCGGTTTCTTATGCACAGTACTGCTTCAGAATGTTCTCAAGAGCTGCCGCGCTGCTTGTATGACAGCGGCATACCGGAATGGATTTTTTCTTTGCTTCTTCTACTGCGCAGTTTACCATTTTGTGGGAAACAGTACTTGTGAACAGGATCATCAGATCCGGCACCCCAATCTTTTTCTTCATGGCTCCTTTTTCCTTGGCAAAGACTTTCGCCTTGCATCCGAAGCCTTTACAGATATCCTCATACTGACATACCATTCTTTCATTACCACCTACAATTACAACGCTCATAATTCACTCTCCTTTGATCTCTGAACTTTTATATGACTGTTTCAATGTTATTTTAAACTAACTCCATTTTTAAAATAATGAGTTAGTGTTTGCTAACTCATTTATTATAATATCATCACTTAAAAAGTTTGTCAAAGGTATTTTTAAATTTTGTCTGATTTTTTATATTCTGTGATCTCACACACTGTAAGTATGCCGTTTTTTACCTGAAAACGAACATCCATTCCTGCAAAAGGCATTCCGTATATCCTCTCCGGATCTTTCTGGTAGGCAGGCCTCGGATCTTCTCTGAGCACACCTTCCAATGCAGAAAGCTTGTCCTCCGGGATCCTTGCCTTCCATTCTTCCGGGATTTCCACCTGCAGAAAATGCTGCTCCACCTTCGTCGCAAAGCCGCCCAGTGCTTCCGGATAACAGTCTGCCACAGGCAGATATGGCTTGATATCATAGATGGGGGTTCCGTCCATCAGGTCCGCACCGGATACGATCAGTACCGGAGCTTCTTTACTTTCCATGTCGATCTTTTTAAGCTTCACACAGGATAAGCCTACAGGATTGGGGCGGAAGGGCGATCTGGTGGCAAATACGCCCATCCTTTCATTTCCGCCCAGACGTGGCGGACGTACCGTAGGGGACCAGTTCTCACGGATCGACTGTGAAAACTCCCACAGCAGCCAGATATGCGAAAAATCTTCCAGTCCCTTTACCGCTTCACGTACCCGATATTCCGGTTCAAAAACAATACAGGCTGTCAGTTCTTCCACTCGACCGCTCTGACGTGGGATTCCGAATTTTGTCGGAAAATCACTTCTGATCCTTGCGATTATCTTCATATCTCTCTTCTCCATTTACCTGCCAAAGAAATATCTTTTGCGTCTGTTACATAATTCTGCCATTTCCGTCAGATCCGCTTGTAAGCAACACAGTTTTTTTGCCGCTTGGCCTGATAGAGAAGCTTGTCCGCTTCTACCACTCCATCTCTGACCTTACAGCTTCCATATACACCTCCAACGCTCGTGGAAATCCGGATTTCTTTGTATTCCGGCACATCTGCTATTGCGATCTCTTTCCGAATATCTTCCAGCTTCTGCTGAAATACCTTTTCCGGAATTTCTTCAAACATCAGAAGAAATTCGTCTCCTCCATAACGCAGTACCACGTCATCTGCCCGCACATGATCAAAAATCGTTCTGACAATGGTGCACAACGCCGCATCTCCGGCTACATGGCCATAGCTGTCATTGATCTGTTTAAAATTATCCACGTCGATCATAGCTATAGCCCCCATCTTATCCAGGGATTTCAGCTGTTCCTCAAAATATCTCCGGTTTCTGGCACCAGTCAGCGGATCTTCATATAATTCTCGATTGAATTTGCTGATCTTATCGATCAGAGGCCCGCTTCCGTAAGCTCCCAGAAAAATCTTATCCGTCATTTTAAAGACCATTTCCATAACAAGAGGTGTCCCGTCTATAACCACATATTTGGCGATCACCTGGTAAATGTCATCATTGACGAACTCAAATTTCGTCATTCTGTTTTTACGGGCAAAAACTTTGGCAGAAATACAGTTCTCACATCTTCTGCCTTTATTCCACACTGCAAAGCATTTATGTTCTGCTTCATAAGAGCAATCGTCTGAGCCAATATTTACCGGAGCTGTACGGCTAACATCCACCAGTCTTACAATGTCAAAAACCGTCTTCAGCATTTCTATTTCCATATTTACTTCCCGGGCAGTCATAAATACACCCTTATCTTTATCCATAGTATTTTCCTGCGTTTCTGAAATATTATATACATTCATGATAACATATTGCACATCAATTCACAATTGTATTTCATCGTCGTTTATGCTATTGTATAGTGTATAAGAAGTAATATTTTTATCAGGAGGTTTCATATGGCACAGAGACGTACAAAGATAGAAGTACTCAATGAGAAAATTTCCAAAGTAGATTCCAAGATTGCTGCCTGCACCGAAAAGATAGCAGCGCTGGAGGATGAAAAAACTGCACTGGCAGCTCAGCTGGATGAGATCCGCAAAGCTGAAAAAAAGGCAAAGGAAGCTGCCGAACTGAAACGTCTGCTCAAGCTGATGCACAAAAAAGACATTTCCGTAGAAGATCTGGAAGCCATGATCTCCAAGGAAGATTGAAACAGATCCTCAACAAACAAAAAACCGGTTTACGAAGAATTTCTTCCAAACCGGTTTTTTATTTGTGATCTTTCTATGATACGATCTGTATATTTCTGCAATCTTTATATTCTTTGGAACAGCTTTCCGTCAGGATCACTGCTCCGTCAAATGAAAAGAACGTCACCGCACTGATCTGTCCGAATTTGGAGCTGTCAGACACTACGTACTTTTCCAGACACTGCTCCATGGCGGTTCGCTTTACCAGTGCTTCATTGGATTCCGGCGTGGTAAAGCCTTCTCTCTGAGTCATCCCGTTGGTCCCGAAAAAGCCCTTTGTAAAATGATAATTCTTCAGCATTTGCATGGCCTGACTTCCGATCACAGCTTCCGTAGATCCCTTCAGTTCTCCGCCGATCAGCAGCACACGGACTCCCATCTGAGCCAGAGCCCTGGCATGGGAAACACCATTGGTGACAAAAGTCGCCCCGGAGCCTTCCAGATGCTCCAGCATATATCCGGTAGTCGTTCCCGCATCCAGATACACAAAATCTTCCGGACGGATCAGAGCTGCCGCATAGGCTGCGATCTTCTTTTTTTCTTCAATATTCAGCTCAACTTTCTGGGCTACGGTAGGCTCATAGGCATTGACAGTATGTTCCAGCGCCACCGCACCGCCAAAAACCCTGGTCAGCTTCCCCGCCTTGTAAAGCGCCGTGATGTCTCTGCGGACCGTAGATTCCGATGCATCCAGGATATCTTTCAGTTCTGTTACCGTAACACTGTTTTTTTCTCTGAGAAGGCCGAGTATGATCTCGTATCTCTGCTCCGTCAGCATTCCTTTTCCTCCTTCAAAAAAGACATCCCGATCGACCGGACCGGGATGCCTTCTGTTCACTCATTCTGAGATTACAGGTTCTCCTGCATGAATTTGCTTACTGCCTCGTATGCTGCATCCTCATCTGCACCATCGAATGTAAAGGTAACCTCATGTCCCTTCTTTACGCCAAGTCCCATAAGTGCAAGAAGCTTTCTGCACTCTACAGTCTTGCCGTCCTTCTCGATAGTGATCTTGGACTCGAAACCTTTTACAAGCTTCACAAGCTCTCCGGCCGGACGTGCATGGATTCCTTCGTTATCTGTTACTACATACTTGAATTCTTTCATTTCTTTATCCTCCAGTTTTCATTTTAATTTAAAAAAATTTAAGCAACTTTTTTCTTCAGTACCCCGAGAAGTACAGCTGAGATCAGAGTTCCCACAACCAGTGCGACCAGATACATCATTGCATTACCTACAACCGGGAATACGAAGATTCCGCCATGTGGTGCCATCAGTGTACAGTTGAAGAACATGGAGATTGCTCCAGCTGCTGCGGAACCGACGATACAGGACGGAAGTACATGGACCGGGTCAGATGCCGCAAAAGGAATCGCACCTTCTGTGATAAATGCAAGTCCCATAATAAAGTTGGTCGGTCCTGCCTCACGCTCTTCTTTTGTAAATTTGTCTTTAAACAGCAGGGATGCGAGTGCGATGGCACACGGAGGAGTCATACCTCCCACCATAACTGCTGCCATAATGTCATAGTTGCCTGCCGCAATAGCTGCTGTACCAAATACATATGCTGCTTTGTTGAACGGGCCGCCCATATCAATGGCCATCATACCACCAAGAACCAACCCTAAAATTACTTTACTTGAATTTCCCATGCCTGTCAAGGCATTATTTAATCCTGTATTAATACCGCCCATGATCGGCTCTACAACGAAGGTCATACAGAGTCCCATAAGAAGGACACCAACAACCGGATAGATCAGTACAGGCGCTATTTTTTCCAGTGCTTCCGGAAGCTTATCACAAACCTTACGAAGTCCAAGGATCAGATATCCTGCAAGGAAGCCTGCAAGAAGTGCTCCGAGGAAACCGGATTTTCCGTTTGCCGCGATCATACCGCCCACAAGTCCAACTGCAAGTGCCGGTCTGTCACCGATGGCCATTGCAATAAATCCGGCCAGGATCGGAAGCATGAAACCAAATGCAGTTCCACCAATGTTTTTCAGAACAGCCGCTACCGGTGTGATGGTACCAAAGTTTGCTCTCTGGTCTGCAGGAAGGGAACTCAAATCTACACTTAAACCATCGATCAAGAATGCTAGAGCGATCAGGATACCACCGCCTACAACCAGTGGAAGCATATGAGATACCCCGTTCATCAGCTGCATATAGATCTTGTGGCCTGCTCCGCCGCCTGCTTTTGCATTTGAGGAAGAGCTCTGACTGCCTGCTGCTGCATGATATACCGGAACATCTCCGGAAATCGCACGTTCAACAAGCTGGTCCGCTTTGCTGATTCCATCTGAAACCTGACATTCGATGACTTTCTTTCCATCGAAACGATCCATGGGAACCTTGGCATCTGCAGCTACAATGATGCAGTCTGCCTCCCGGATCTCCTGATCCGTAAGTACATTTTTTGCTCCACCGGAGCCTCGTGTCTCTATTTTAATGAAACAGTCTTTCGCCTTTGCTGCTTTTTCCAGTCCCTCTGCTGCCATGTAGGTGTGGGCAATACCTGTGGGGCAAGAAGTAACTGCCAGCAGTTTAGCTCTGGCTCCTTCGGAACTTCCTGTATCTGCCAGTCTTTCATCAATATCTTTTTTCTCCTCATCGGCCTTGTCGATGATCTCCATAAATTCATCTACAGAACCTGCGTTGCGTAAGGATTCTGTAAAATTATCATCCATCAGCATTACGGAAAGCTTGCTGAGTACATCCAGATGAATGTTATCTTCTGTATTCGGTGCTGCGATCAGGAAAAGAAGGGTAACCGGCTCATCATCCAGTGCCTCAAATTCCACGCCGTTTTTTACTACCATGGCAGCAAGTCCCGGTTTCTTTACCGCATCACATTTTCCATGAGGAATAGCGATTCCCTCACCGATTCCTGTCGTACTTTCTTCCTCTCTTAAATACACCTGTTTCCGATAAGCTTCCCTGTCGCTGATCTTTTCACTTTTTACCATAAGATCTACGGCCATGTCCAGAGCTTCAGATTTCGTCTTCGGTGCAGCATCCAGTGATATGCTTCGTTTGTCAAGCAGATCTGTGATTCTCATCTTCCCTTCTCCTTTCTTCTTTACCCCTCTGTTACCTGTTCATATACTGCCTGAACCTCTTCCCTTGTGGCAAGATTTTCAGAAAATGCACTTGCACTTCCTGCGGAAATTCCCATATGGAATGCATATTCGTGATCCTGTTTTTCCATCCAGCCTGCCATAAAGCCTGCTACCATGGAATCTCCGGCTCCTACGCCGTTTACCAGTGTTCCTTTCGGCGCCGGTTTCTCAAACACCTGACCGTTTTCCGCTACCAGGACAGCTCCCTCACCGGCCATTGAGATCAGCACGTTTCTGGCTCCTTTTTCCTGGAGCTTCTTTCCGTAAGGGATCACATCCTGACGGTTCTTAATCTCTACGCCGAAGATTTCTCCAAGCTCATGGTTATTGGGCTTCACCAGGAATGGATGATACTTCAGGACATTTACAAGAAGATCTCTCGTTGCATCCACAACGATCATCACGCCTTTTCCGTCCAGTCTCGCCATGATCTTCTCATACATATCATCCGGCATAGATGAAGGAATACTTCCTGCCAGAAAAAGCACATCTCCCTCTTTCAGTGTGTCAAGCTTCTTCATCAGCTCCTGAACCTTTTCAGCGCTGATCTCCGGTCCCATTCCGTTGATCTCAGTTCCATCAATAGATTTCAGCTTCAGGTTGATCCTTGAAACGCCTTCCGGGATCCTGATAAAATCAGATCTCACTCCCATCTCCTCAAGCTTTCTTACAATCTCATCTCCGACGAATCCTGCCATGAAACCAAGTGCTGTATTCTCGATTCCAAGATTCATCAGCACGGTGGAAACGTTGATTCCCTTTCCGCCCGGAAGCATCAGCTCAGAGCTTGTCCGGTTGGTAAGTCCGAGTTTAAAATCCTCCACGGAAACGATATAGTCCAGAGACGGATTAAAAGTAACTGTGCAGATCATTTTTTCTCCTCCCATATCTTTTATCCTGCGGTTTTTGACCGCTTTTTGTTGTTTTTCATTTGTTGAACTCAGTATACTTCCAAATTCATTCAAAGTCAATCAAATTACTTCACAAAATTCATGAACGTTTTTGGTTGAGTTTGCACAAAAAACGTGCATCAACCTTAGCTTTCCCTGGTTAATGCACGCTTATCTCTGACTGTATTGGTCACTTTCATTCAAATTCCGTTATAAATCTATGTACCATTCCAAATTCCTGTTTATATTACCTCCATCCTCAGGTACATTTCCCGGAAAGCCGGATCTTCACATTCCATCACCTTTCCTGAATGTAATAGTTTCGCAATAACATTTATCTGATTTGTTTCCTATTCGCAGTATCTCTGACCATCTTCCGATATCTTCTCATCAGCTCCCTTGTCACTTTGTCTTCCTCAAACCGGATTCCTCCGATCTGACGCACCGGCATGATTCCCATCAGGGAATTGGTGACAAAGCATTCCTCATACCATTTAAGATCCTGAACATAGATATAGGTTTCTTCCACCTCTTCCGTGTCACAGAGATATTCACGGAGGATTCCCGGGAGAAGTCCGCAGCTGACTTTTGGTGTATAGATCATGCCATTTCGCACAAAGAATACATTACTTACTGTCCCTTCCGATATCTGTTTCTTTGTATTCAGAAACAACCGTTCATCCATTCCTGCTGCTGTAGCATTACGTTTTTCCAGGATACAATCTCCGTAATTCATGGTTTTGTGATATACAAGAGGTGATGTTTCATTTCGTTTTACCTTGCTGACATCCATGATAAAGCCTTTTTCATAATTCTCCGGCGTATAATGATTGGCACGAAGAGAATACACTGCATTTTCCTTTGTAAGCATAAGCTTCAGCGCACAGTGTTCCAGTCCATCAAATTCTTTCTGCACCTCCGGGCGTTTTTTTTGTTCTTCCAGATATTCTTCGATCCTCCTGGCTGTGATCCCACGTACTGCCGGATCACCCAGCTTCAGGAAATCTGCCGCTCGTTCCAGTCTTTTCAGATGCTTTTCCAAAAGTATGGGGATTCCCTGCTCTATTCCTATGGTCTCAAACGCTCCCAGACCGAACTGAAAACATTCGTCTAAGGTTATGTTGTTCATTTCCTTTGACCTCCTTATGAAGTGTCCCTGTCAGATTCTCTGATCTGTCCACAGAGCCTTTCACTTTTACCGTTCTGTATGTTTCTCTACTGCAGTGCATCCAGGATTGCTTTCGCCTTCTGCAGAGTTTCCTCGTACTCAAATTCCAGATCTGACTCTGCTGTGATCCCGCCGCCAACGCCAAGGTGATATTTTCCGTTTTTATGAAGAGCTGTACGGATCACGATGTTGAAATCACAGCTTCCGTCCAGTGTCAGGTAGCCGATAGAGCCTGTATAAAGATTTCTCTTTCCGTGTTCCAGCTCGTCAATGATCTCCATGGCACGGTATTTCGGCGCACCGGTAATAGAACCGCCGGGGAATGCAGCCTCCAGAAGATCCATAACATTTTTTCCTTCTTCCAGTTTTCCTTCAATATCCGATACCAGATGAAAAACCGTAGCGTATGCTTCCACTGTAAAAAGCTCGGTTACCTTCACGCTTCCCGGTGTACACACCCGGTTCAGATCATTTCGCTCCAGGTCTACGATCATAAGAAGTTCACTCTTATCTTTTCCGGAATCCTGAAGCTCCCGACGGAGCATTTCATCTTCCTCAGATGTTACGCCACGTTTTCTTGTTCCCTTTATAGGACGGGTATTTACATGACGGTCTTTCATCTTCAGAAAACGTTCCGGAGATGCACAGACGATCTGATAATCTCCGAAATCCAGATATCCGCCGAAAGGAGACGGATTATTTTTCCGAAGATCATAAAAAACATCCAGAGGTGGTTTTTCGCTTTCAATGGTCAGCTGCTGCGTCATATTGGCAATATAGATATCGCCCTCTATAATATAGCGGATCATCCGGTCTACTGCCTGCTTGTATTCTTCTTTTTCAAAATTGGGATGAACCTGGATCCTGAATTTCTCACGGTGAGAATTTTCCGTGACCATCCTGTTTCCGGATTCCTTTTTTTCCCCTGTTTCCGATCCTTCCTGTTTCCCCGCCTCTGTAAATTCCCGGATTGCTTTTTCCATCGCTCCGATTTCTGCTGCAGCGTCTGCACTGATTCCATTTGACACAAGATAGGTTCTTTTTTCCTGACAGTCTTCTATGATAAAACAGTCATAAAACGTCAGAACTGCCTCCGGAACAGTCACAAGATCCTTTTCTCCGGATGGTACTCCCATCTGTTTTCTTCCGTAATCATAGGAAAAATATCCTACTGCGCCGGATACGATGGGAAGTCCGCTGCTATTTTTGTCCTCATGGGTATTTAAATATTCCCGCATATAGTCTTCAAAGGTTGTTTCTGTTTCCGGCCTTCCGTTGATAGTAAAGTTCTCTCCGTCCTTTACCAGCTTCAGATACGGACATCTTCCGATCACGGAATAATGTCCCAGCTCATTGACAAGGGAGGAATCCAGAAACGCTGCTCCGGGTTCTCTCTCGTAGATCCGAAAAATGTCCACTGCCGAGATATATGGGGTCAGTTCTTTTATTCTTCGCTGATTTTTGTACATATTTTTACTCCTCCTTCTGAAAATTCTCCGCGATCCTGCAAAAATTCTCAAGAAGCTCATGTCCATATTCCGTAAGAACGGCTTCCGGATGGAATTGAACACCATAGATAGGCAATGCTTTATGGGAAATTCCCATAACAGCACCATCATCAGAAAGCGCATCCACCTGATACTCCTCCGGAATGCTGTCTTCCCGCACGATCAGGGAATGGTATCTTGTCACCTTGTATTTCTCAGGCAGGCCTGCAAACACTCCTGTTCCGTGGTTGTGGATCTCTGTTACTTTTCCGTGCATGGGACACACACCCTTTTCCACTACTGCTCCCCCACAGTGGCCAATCACCTGATGGCCCAGACAGACACCAAGAACAGGAATCCTTCCCTGAAATCTTTTTACGGTATCTACGCAGAGCTTCGCATCCCAGGGACGCTTCGGTCCCGGAGAAAGGATGATTCCTTCCGGGTTCAGCTCTTCCAGTTCCTCCAGGGTGATCTCGTCGCAGCGTCTGACCAGGATCTCTCTTCCAAGCTCCTGAAAATATGCCTTGAGATTATAAACAAATGAATCGAAATTATCGATCATCACATACATGCTTTTTTCCTCCATATCAAGCAGATATTTAAGACTCTCTTCATCGTCTGCTCACAAAAAAAGGGATAACGACGGCATGTCAAAAAGACATGCACAGTCGTTATCCCCTTGCGGTCCGTAATCTGTACGTCCTAATATAAATTGTACTGCTGATTATTTCTGTTTCTTGGTTTCCTCATAATGATGGATGTCTGCCAGTACAGCGTTTACATCAAGTCCGTGTACCATACATGCCTCCTCAAGAGACTCACCGATAGAAGACGGACAACCGATGCAGTGCATTCCTTCCTGCATAAGAATGTATGCGATCTTCTCATCGTATGCAAGCATCTCGCCCATTGTTGTTTCCTTTGTGATTTCCATGATCTATATTCTCCCTTCTGGATCTGTAATCTTACCCGGAATCCCGGTTTACTGGTTTTTTCCGCAGTTATAATATCATTATAACTGTATCTTCCATAATTGCAAGCCTAAATTTATTCTTTTCATTTTCTGTATTATACCCACTCAGGCAGCAGTTTCCTTTTTTCCCCTGCTCCACTTTTTCATCACATAAATATAATACGGGATCAGAGGAATCAGCGCTGCGATCCATGCGGCAGGATCCGCCAGACATACACCTGCAAAACTTGTTTTTCCTGCAACAAACATAACGATCGCACTTCTTGCCGCCAGTTCAAACACACCGCCCAGCATGGGAACCAAGCCATATCCCAGTCCCTGAAGTCCGTTTCGGTAGAGGAAGATACTTCCAAGGAACGGATATGCCCAGAATACCGTATGAAAATAAGTAACAGAAACATTAATAACATCCGTCTGGGACTTGTCAATAAATAACCAGGTCATGTACTTTCCGAAAAAGAACATTATGATCATAGTGATCACACTCCAGATCAGGACCATGATCTGGGTATATTTCATTCCTGCTTTTACACGGTCCATCTTTCCGGCGCCCCGGTTCTGTCCTACATAGGTTGCCATCGTCGCACCAAAAGCTACAAATACCGTTGCAATGATATTCTGTATTTTTCCCGCAGCGGAAAATCCTGCCATATATACAGAACCGTAAATATTTACCGCACCCTGCACAATAATGGTTCCGATCGCTGTGATGGAAAACTGAAGTCCCATGGGAATACCAAGGGCCAGCAGATAACGGAAGCTGGTAAAAGAAACT
This sequence comes from Blautia fusiformis, assembly GCF_020686995.1. Classification (NCBI taxonomy): domain Bacteria; kingdom Bacillati; phylum Bacillota; class Clostridia; order Lachnospirales; family Lachnospiraceae; genus Blautia; species Blautia fusiformis. The sequence continues at coordinate 172,503 of NZ_JAJEPT010000004.1, read as the reverse complement.
TCAAAGTTTTCTTTCTTCAGATGCAGGATCGGGAACTTTTTGATAATATAGATCAGGCAGCAGACTGCGGAAATTGCCTGCGCGATAACCGTAGCATAGGCACAGCCTTCCACTCCCATCCCGATTTTTACAATAAACAGAATATCCAGGAACACATTGATCACTGCCGAAATGATCAGAAAATACAGCGGAGATTTTGAATCTCCAAGTGCACGGAGAAACGCTGCCAGTGAATTATATGCCGCTGTTACAATCAGGCCTGCATAAATAATTCCCATATATCCCTTCACAGATCCCATCAGATCCTCCGGTGAATTCATCAGCCGCAGAATCGGTTCATTCAAAGCCTCAAAGCCAATGGTCATCACAATGGCAAAGGCTGCTGCCAGATAAATGGACATAGCTACGTAATGACGCATCTTATCATATTGCTTCGCCCCGAACCACTGGGATACCAGAATGGCAAAGCCACTGCTCAGTCCGTTAAGCCATCCGGTAACAAAAAACATCAGTGAACCGGTGCTTCCGATTGCAGCCAGCGCATCTACTCCCAGGAACTGCCCCGCAACAATGGAATCCGCAATGTTATAAAACTGCTGAAAAATATTTCCGAGACACATGGGAATCATAAAGCGGATGATCAGGCTCACCGGATTTCCCACGGTCATATCATTGGTCTTGTCCTTTGTCAATTTCAGTCCAACTCCTTTTCCACAAATATAACTATCTTTTATTTTTTAAAAACAATCAATTTACTGATCACATAATTCAATACGATCACAACCACCTGAGCAACAAGTTTCACTGCCATGCTGTTAAATCCAAGCCAGGTGATAAATACCGCAAGGATTGCTTCCTCCACAATCAGAGTAAAGAGCCGTCCTCCGAAAAACGAAGCCATCTGCTTTAAAAATCCGGCGGCGGAATCCACCTGCCCATCGAATACCCATGTCCTGTTTGTAAAATACTGGAACAGTACGCAGACCACCCAGCAGATCACATTGGCAATCAGCGCATTCATGCCCAGGCCCTTATCCAGCCATGCATACAATGCAATGTTCAGAAAAAATGTGAGCCCTCCAAAGAACAGATACATCAGAACTTCCTTATGTTTCTTATAAAAAGGTTCAAATATATTCAGCACCGGAAGATGCATCAGTTTATCAAAAATGTCCTTCTTTTCCTCCACATCCATACCCTTTCTCCTATTCAGTTTAAGCCGTAGCTTTATCATATGTAAACTTATATAACATAGCAAAAAAAATCCCGAATGTCAACGCATTCCAGGATTTTTCTGTTTCTGTATTTGTATCAGAACTGCTCTTTCACTCTTCACTCAGGCCTTCACAGCCCAGCGCATCTTCGTGGATCTGGCGCGCCCATTCTGTGCACATTCCTGTGCGGAAGGACGGATCACATCTTTTGAATAGTCGGAATAGATGCCGTCTTTATAACCCTGCTTTAAGGCTTTCTTTACCAGCTTGTCCTCTCCAGAATGGAAGGTAAGGATTGCTACACGGCCGCCTGGTTTCAGCGCTCCGGGAAGTTTTTCCATAAAATCATAGAGGACCTCGAATTCCCGGTTCACATCAATACGCAGTGCCTGGAAAACTCTCTGGCATGTTTTTTTCACCGTGTCTTTCCTCTCTTTTTCAGGAAGGAAAGACAATGTCTTCTCAATGACTTCACGAAGCTTCGTAGTGGTATCTATGTGGTTTCCTCTTCGGATCTCATCTGTGATGGCCTTCGCGATCTCCTCACAGTACGGCTCATCGGAATTCTCATCCAGCATTCCGGCAAGCTCTTCTCTTGAAATGGTATCCAGACGCTGTGCTGCGCTGATCCCGGTTTCCTGGTTCAGCCTTAAATCCAGAGGACCATCCACTTTAAAGGAAAACCCTCTCTTGGGATTGTCGATCTGCATAGAAGACACCCCAAGATCCGCAAGGATAAAATCAAAGCCTCCAACTTCCTCTGCGATCTCATCAATGGTGCAGAAATTCTGGAGTTTAATTGTCAGGATATCTTCTCCGAATCCCTGCTCTGCCAGACGTTTTCTTGTCTTGGCAGATTCTTCCGGGTCCACATCCGTGGCATACATGTGTCCCTGACCTCTCAGACATTCCAGCATGGCCTTTGTATGCCCACCGTAACCAAGTGTAGCATCAAATCCAACCTGTCCCGGCCTGATCTCCAAAAAATCAATGATTTCTTTTACCATAATGGAAATATGCATTCCAGCCGGTGTGTTTCCCTTGCTGATCACATGTTCAATGGTATCCTTATACTTTTCAGGCTGAAGCTCTTTATATTTCTCCTCGAATTTCTTCGGATATTTTCCTTTATATCGTACACGTCTCTTATGAGGTGTCTGTGATTCCTGATTCATAAAATTCTCCTTATCCTCCGGCTTTATCTGCCCTGTTTCTTTCATGATACCATGAATCCTATTTTTCGTAAACCGTCGGAATACTTCAAAAAATATCATAAAGAAAAAAAGCCTCTGACAATCTGTATTTCTACAGACTGCCAGAAGCTTTATATATGCTCAGACTGAAACTTCAGCCTGAAATGTATTCTTACTTATGCGTTCTTCTTAGCGATTGCTGCCTGTGCTGCTGCAAGACGAGCGATCGGTACACGGAACGGTGAGCAGGATACATAGTCAAGTCCAATCTCGTTGCAGAACTCTACGGAAGACGGATCTCCACCGTGCTCACCGCAGATACCTACGTGAAGTTTCGGGTTAACCGGTTTTCCAAGCTGGATTGCCATCTTCATGAGTTTACCAACGCCAACCTGATCAAGTTTAGCAAATGGATCGTTCTCGAAGATCTTAGCATCATAGTATGCGTTAAGGAACTTACCAGCATCATCACGGGAGAATCCGTATGTCATCTGTGTAAGGTCGTTTGTACCGAAGCAGAAGAAGTCAGCCTCTTTAGCGATATCATCAGCTGTAAGAGCTGCTCTCGGGATCTCGATCATAGTACCAACCTCGTACTCAAGGTCAGAACCTGCTGCTTTGATCTCAGCATCTGCTGTCTCTACAACGAATTTCTTAACATATTTAAGCTCTTTGATGTCACCAACAAGCGGAATCATGATCTCCGGTTTGATGTTCCAATCCGGATGATTCTTCTTAACGTTGATAGCTGCGCGGATAACAGCGCTTGTCTGCATCTTAGCAATCTCTGGATAAGTAACAGCAAGACGGCATCCACGATGTCCCATCATCGGGTTGAACTCGTGAAGGGAAGCGATGATTGTCTTGATCTGCTCTACAGTCTTGCCCTGAGCATCAGCCAGTTTCTTGATGTCCTCTTCCTCTGTAGGAACGAACTCATGAAGTGGCGGATCAAGGAAACGAATTGTTACAGGATTTCCTTCAAGTGCCTCATAGAGTTTCTCGAAGTCTCCCTGCTGCTCCGGAAGGATCTTAGCAAGTGCTGCTTCTCTCTCCTCTACTGTCTCAGAGCAGATCATCTCACGGAATGCATCGATTCTGTTGCCCTCGAAGAACATATGCTCTGTACGGCAAAGACCGATTCCCTCTGCACCAAGCTCACGAGCTTTCTTAGCATCAGCAGGAGTATCAGCGTTTGTACGAACTTTCATTGTTCTGTACTTGTCAGCCCATCCCATGATACGTCCGAACTCACCAGCGATCTTAGCATCTACAGTCGGAATAAGTCCGTCATAGATGTTACCTGTTGTACCATCAATGGAGATTGCATCTCCTTCATGGAACTCTTTACCAGCAAGTGTGAATTTCTTGTTCTCCTCATCCATAGCGATATCGCCGCATCCGGATACACAGCAGGATCCCATACCACGAGCAACTACAGCTGCGTGAGATGTCATACCACCACGAACTGTCAGGATACCCTGAGCAGCTTTCATACCTGTGATATCCTCTGGGGATGTCTCAAGACGAACAAGAACAACTTTCTCTCCTCTTGCAGCCCACTCAACAGCGTCCTCTGCAGAGAATACGATCTTACCGCAAGCAGCTCCTGGAGAAGCACCAAGACCTTTACCCATCGGTGTAGCAGCTTTAAGAGCAGCTGCATCGAACTGCGGATGAAGAAGTGTATCAAGGTTACGAGGATCGATCATTGCAACAGCCTCTTCCTCAGTTCTCATTCCCTCATCAACGAGGTCACAAGCGATCTTAAGAGCAGCCTGTGCAGTTCTCTTACCATTACGTGTCTGAAGCATATACAGTTTACCATGCTCTACAGTAAACTCCATATCCTGCATGTCTCTGTAATGTTTCTCAAGAGTCTCGCAAACCTGTTTGAACTGTACGAATGCTTCCGGGAACTTCTGCTCCATCTCGGAGATGTGCATAGGTGTACGAACACCAGCAACTACGTCCTCGCCCTGTGCATTGGTAAGGAACTCACCGAACAGACCGTTAGCACCTGTAGCAGGGTCACGTGTGAAGGCAACACCTGTACCACAGTCATCACCCATGTTACCGAATGCCATCATCTGTACGTTAACAGCTGTACCCCAGGAATATGGGATATCGTTGTCACGACGATATACGTTTGCACGTGGGTTGTCCCAGGAACGGAATACGGCTTTGATTGCGCCTACCAGCTGCTCCTTCGGATCAGTTGGGAAATCAGAACCGATTTTAGATTTATACTCAGCTTTGAACTGGTCAGCAAGCTCATGCAGGTCAGCAGCTGTAAGCTCAACGTCCTGCTTAACACCTCTCTTAGCTTTCATCTCATCGATGAGCTCCTCGAAGTATTTCTTACCAACTTCCATAACTACGTCAGAGTACATCTGGATGAATCTTCTGTAGCAGTCCCAAGCCCAACGCTCATTGCCGGATTTCTCAGCAAGAGTGTTAACAACTTCTTCATTTAAACCAAGGTTGAGGATTGTGTCCATCATACCTGGCATAGATGCTCTCGCACCAGAACGAACGGATACAAGCAGAGGATTTTCTTTGTCACCGAATTTCTTACCGGTAACTCCTTCCATCTTGGTAATTGCTTCCATGATCTGAGCCATGATCTCATCGTTGATGGATCTGCCATCCTCATAGTACTGTGTGCAGGCCTCTGTTGTGATTGTGAAGCCCTGCGGTACAGGAAGACCGAGGTTTGTCATCTCAGCAAGGTTGGCACCTTTGCCGCCCAGAAGATTTCTCATAGTAGCATTACCTTCTGTAAACATGTAAACCCATTTTGCCATTTTACATTTTCCTCCTAATTATTGTTCTTTAAAACATAAAAAATGTATGTTTTCTACGCACATAATTATTTTATAGATTTATCCTTCATTAGTCAAGGTTATTCTTCCAAAAAACAGCAATTTCTCTTGTGAAATATGACAGATTTTCCAGTTATATTTTTCACAGATTGTATTTTTCTCGTTATCATCTGAAAAATGTGCTAAAATAGAAAAAAACATGCAGCAATTCCGAGGTAATATTACCCGAATGCTGTCATACAGGAGGTTTATCATGACACGAACGATTGAAAATAGCTTTCTTAAGATTTCCGTTTCCGATCACGGTGCTGAACTCACCGGCATCTATGACAAGACTAATGACAGGGAGATCCTCTGGCAGGCAGATCCGGCTTACTGGAAACGCCATGCGCCTGTACTTTTTCCCAACGTGGGACGTAACTACAAAGATATCTGGCGTCTGAACGGAAAGGAATATCCTTCCAGCCAGCACGGCTTTGCAAGAGACAGCGATTTTATCTGCACGGATATCACCGATACTTCCCTTTCCTTTGTCCTTAAGTCCTCTGAAGAAACCCTGAATGTTTATCCGTTTGCTTTCGCTCTGAAGATCACCTACACTCTGAAGAAGCACGACCTGGAAGTATGCTGGGAAGTAGTTAATAATGATTCTGAAACTATGTATTTTACCATCGGCGGCCATCCGGCATTCCGTGTTCCGGTACGTGAAGGCGAATCCCAGAGTGATTACCGTCTTGCTTTTGAAGGCCTGGACACTCTTACCTATCTCCTTATCGATACGTCTGTAGGAACAGTCCTTGCTGACGAGCCACATACACTTTCCCTTGAAAACGGAACCTGTTCCATTGCTCCTCATATGTTTGATAAAGACGCTCTTGTTTTTGATAACGGCCAGATCCAAAAGGCCGGTATCCTCTTCCCGGACGGAACTCCATATCTGACACTTACCAGTGAGGGCTTCCCGAATTTCGGTATCTGGTCCGTACCCGGTGCTCCCTTCGTATGCCTGGAGCCGTGGATGGGACGCTGTGATGACTGTGGTTTTGAAAAGCCTCTTTCCGAAAAAGCAAATATCAATGTGCTGAAACCGGATGAGGAATTTATCAAGAGCTATCAGATCACCGTACACTGAGCTATGATAAAAAAAGATCCGCCATACATCAGCTTTTTCAGCTGTCTGTATGACGGATCCTTTTATTTATCTTACTGTCTCAATACGCTCTTATTCTCTCACAAAATGATACTGATAAGCTCTGTACTCCCCAAACTCTGCAGGAAGCGGCATTCCACCATGCATCAGAGCAGCTCCGGAATAGATCCTGCCGGTAGTCTGTTCCTTATAAAGTGCACTCTCATCAAGGCCGCGAAGCTGCACATAATTCACAGTCATATTTCCATGGATCTCCTCCATGACAACATTGAGCAGAACTTCTTCCTGAGAATTTCCAACGATCTCCCATGCACAGACCTCACTCTTAAACGGATCTGTCAGACGATAGTACCGTCCGTTCTGGATCAGTGGCGCATATTTACGGAATTCCCCGATCTGGCTGCGGACCTCATCTTTTTCTTCCTCAGTCAGCTTCAGAAGATCCAGCTCGTAGCCGAAGGTTCCGGACATAGCAACCACACCTCTGGTATGTAACGGAGTGATCCTTCCTGTCTGATGGTTCGGCACTGCAGATACATGTGCTCCCATGGCCGATACCGGATATCCGAAGGAAGTGCCATACTGGATCCGAAGCCTGTCTATAGCATCGGAGTTGTCGCTGCACCAGATCTGCGGTGTGTAATACAGCATACCTGCGTCAAATCTTCCGCCGCCGCCGCTGCAGCCCTCGATCAGAAGATCCGGATAACGGTTCACCATACGATCCAGAAAATCGTACAATCCCAGGACATAATCATACATTACACGTCCCTGATCCTTGGTCATTACGGAAAATACATCCATCAGGCTTCGATTCATGTCCCATTTAACGTACTCAATATTGGCATTATCCAATACCGCACTGATCTGTCCAAAGATTCCGTCTACAACTTCTTTTCTGGAAAAATCAAGTACCAGCTGATTTCTGGATCTCACTGGTTTTCTTCCCGGAATCGTAAGTGCCCAGTCCGGATGCTCACGGTAAAGATCACTGTCCTCAGAGATCATCTCAGGCTCGATCCAGATACCGAATTTCACTCCAAGGTCATTGACTCTTTTTACCAGTCCGCCGAGAGTCTCTCCAAGCTTCTTCTCATTGACATACCAATCCCCAAGACCACTGTTGTCATCGTCACGTTTTCCAAACCAGCCGTCATCCAGAACCAGCATATCGATACCAAGGCTCCTTGCCTCTTTTGCCAGATTATATAAAGTCTCCCCTGTAAAATCAAAATATGCTGCCTCCCAGCTGTTTACCAGCACCGGACGGACCTCTGTCTTATATTTACCACGGCAGATATGATGACGGATGCAGCTGTGCAGATTCTGGGAAAGACGGTTCATTCCCTGATCTGTGTAGCTTAAGATCACCTCAGGTGCATAGAAGGTCTCCCCGGCTTCCAGCGGATACCGGAAGCACTCCTCCTGTACACCAAGGAGCATTCTTGTCTGATTGTACTGATCTTTAAGAACCTCACCCTGGAAATTTCCACTATATACAAAGGACATAGCATAGCAGCCTCCATGATCCTCTGTTGTGTCCTTCTCTGCCAGGATCATCATCGGATTATACTGATGGCTGGATGTGCCACGGACACTGCCGATCATCTGACTTCCATGAGCCACCGGTACTCTCTGCAGATTCCGCTCCATGGCATGTCTTCCGTAAAAAGTAAGCAGGTCATAATCTCCGTAAAGAAAATCCAGTTCTGCGGACATCACCTTGTTCACATAGATCTTCTCACTGCTCTGATTGCGGATATAGACGCTTCTTGTAATGATATCCAGTTCCGGAAGTACACCGTAAAGAAGCATGGCCTCCACGCCAGTAGCCGGATCCTCCAGTACGATCTCCAGAGTCTGTGCCTCATCATTATCTGCATAAACCGCCGGAAGCCCCGGAAGGCTGTATTTACCGTCACGGATAGTATAGTTCTTGTAACGCATATCACAGCTCATGCTTCCGTCACCGTTTTCCAGCATCAGTGATGCACTGCGGAAATCTCCGTTTCCGTAGCAGGAAAGCTCCTGTGGAAGAGAGTCCATGGAATAGGTTCTGTCTGTTCCCGCATCATAGGGATTTCCGGAAAATCCTCTGTCATAGTAGGTCAGAAGATAATCCATGCAGCCTTCTGCCTTTTTACCATAATAGAGATGAAGAAGAAATCCGTACTGATCCACCTGCATCTGATATGTAGTTTCTTTTGTCTGCAGGGTAAACGTTCTGTCTTTCTCGCAGTAGATGATTCCCATATGTGAATCCTCCTTTTTCTTGTGTTTTTATTTTACGGCACCGTTTACAACACCATTTAAAATATGCTTCTGGCAGATCAGATAAAACAGAAGGATCGGAAGCAGTGCCAGCAGATAAGAGGCAAACGCAAGGTTATAGTTTGTTCCGAACTGAGTCTGGAAATTCAGCTGTGCCAGAGGCAATGTGGTTCCACCCGTAGATCCGGACATGATAACCAATGGAGTCATAACATCATTCCAGGTTCCAAGTGCTGTCAGAACTGCCACTGTGGCATGCATCGGCTTCATGATCGGAAAGATGATCTTCCAATATGTTTTCCAGGTGCTGGCTCCATCCACACAGGCAGCCTCCTCAAGGGCCATTGGAATGTTTGTCAGATATCCGGAATAAAGAAGCACGTTCATAGGCATATAAAATACCGTGTAAAGAATGATCACACCGACTTTGTTATCAAGGCCCATCTCAGCAGTCTGCTTTACAAGCGGCATCATCAGGATAGCAAACGGAACAAACATACCGCTCACTACATAGAGATAGATAAATTTATAAAATTTACTTCTCTTGTTTCTGGCTATAGCATAACCTAAAAGTGAATGAATTACAATAGCAAGAACCACTGTGATCACAGTGATCAATACACTGTTTCCAAGAGAATGCCAGAAGTCTGTTACCTCCATAGCTTCCCTGAAATTGGCAAGACTGAATTTCTCTGGCAGAGACAGGATCCCGGCTACACTGTTGGTCATCTCTGTCGGCTGCTTGAATGCGATCACAATTGTCATATAAAGCGGAAATACCACTGTGATAAGGCCAAGGATCAGAAGGATCGTTACCGGCCAGTTCGCTTTTTCTCTTACTTTCGTTTTCATTACAGCTGCTCCTCCTTTTTCCCTGTGATAGTCAACTGCACTGCAGAAATGATCACGATCACAATAAAGAATATAACCGCATTGGCACTCTGGAATCCAAACTGACCGCCACTCATACCATTGTTATAGATCAGATAGGAAATGGATTCTGTACTCTGTGCAGGACCACCCTTTGTCAAAGCCATGATCTGATCAAATACCATCAGGAAGTTTTTCACACAGAGAACCATGTTGATGCTGAAAAACGGAACGATCAGCGGGAATGTCAGGTAACGGAACTTGCTGAATCCGGTAGCACCATCAATAGCGCCTGCCTCGTATACATCCTCCGGCACTGTCTGAAGACCGGAAATGTAGATGATCGTATTCATTGCAATGGACTGCCATGCACACACGATCACGATGGCAACCCATGCCAAGCTCGTACTGGAAAGCATGCTGGAAGACAATGTTTTATTTCCGACCATCTTTCCGAATGCAGGCAGGATATATGTAAAGAAATAATTGAAAATATATCCTACGACCAGTGCGCCAAGTACATTAGGAATAAAATAAGCTCCACGCATTGCACTCTTGAAACGGATCTTGCTGTTCAGTCCAAGTGCCAGGATCAGGCTGAGTACATTCGTTACGATAGTTGCCACGATGGCCAGCTTAAAGGTAAACAGATAGGAACCGCCAACACGGCTGTCTGTAAAAAGATCCTTATAGTTTCGAAGTCCTACCCAGTCATAGCTTCCATAGCCTTTAAAGTTCGTAAAGCTGTAGATCACACCCTTGATCAGAGGCAGTGTGTTAAAGCAGAAAAATAATGCCACGATCGGAATGGTGATCAGAAGAAAGGTCAGCTTTCTTCCACTCATAGATTTTTTTCCCATGATCAGTTCTCTCCTTCCCCGTTCTTCTCCTCATAGTCCTGTACTTTACGGATAATGTCACGGTTATATCTTGTCCAGTCTGTATCAAATTTTTTCAGGAATGCATCTTTATCCTTTTTCATCAGGAAGGTCTGGATCTGTGCATCCACAGCCATCTCTGTAGGATAATAATGATCCTGGTAGTCGGCCATCCTTCCCTCTTCTATGTATTCCTTCATACCATCCAGAGTAGAGGGAAGTGTGAAATCACCCTCTTTACAGGGAACTGCCTTCTGGTCATCCAGATATGTCTGTATATTCTCATCCTCAAGAAGGAAATCCAGCACTTCATATGCAGCTTCCTTATTCTCACAGTCATCCATCACACAGAACTGAAGGTCAACTCCGGAATTCAGTTTGTTTTCTGACGGATCATTGCTTGCCGGTGTTACAAAAGAATCAATATCCATATCCGGATTTACACTCTGAATCTGTGGGATCGCATAGCTTCCGATGGGATACATGGCAGCCTCCCCTTTTGCAAAAGCGGTGCAGGCTCCATTGTAATCATAGGCAAAGGGATCATCCGGTCCATACTGGATAAGCTCCAGCATACGGTCTGCTACTTCCTTATACTCTTTTGCAAAAGTAGTGTTTCCCTGGTTTACCTGGCGGCATACATCGGCTGGTGCAAGATCTACCGCAATAGAATTCCACGGTGCAAGACAGGTCCAGGTATCTTTAAATCCGAAATAAAGCGGCTGGATACCTGCATCCTGAATTTCCTGGCAAAGGCTCATAAATTCATCCCATGTAGTCGGAATCTGCCAGCCATGCTCCTTGAAAAGCTCACGATTGTAAAGGATTCCGGCGGCATTGGCCACGTAAGGAACCGCATAGACTCCGTCTTCCGGAACGAATTCCAGCGCTTTATCAATTTCTTTATATGCATCTTTGATCGAATCCAGTCCCTGATAATCGGAAATATCCATCAGCATATCAGAATCAATAAAATTGGAAAAGTTAACATCGCCTCCGATTCCAATGATATCCGGATTATCCTCACGGATAAATCTTGTCTTCAATACAGTCATAGCATCGTTTGGTGATTCGATGGTAAGATGGATATCATCATGAGTGGCATTGAATTTTTCTTCCAGTTTTTCAAATGCCTTAACCGCTTCCGGTTTATACTGCACAAGTTCGATCTCTGTCTTTCCGCTGTCCTTTTTACCTGTGCCGCATCCGCTCAATGTAACGGAAGCTGCCATGGTAAAGGCAAGTCCCATACAGAGGATCCATTTACTTCTGTTGCGCATCTTGTAATGCTCCTTCCTTTTCCTTTTATTTGATAAGTCGGATATCACCCATTTAACTGATATGGCTATCCGGGCTCTCCAATACTTATTCTCTGGTTTCTTTTTTCTGAAAGCTATTTTAACATAGCTTTATGCTTGCATAAATAGCAGTGTTTTTCTTGTTTTATACCAAAATGCAATTTTTCTCTGTCTTCATTAAAGTCATCTAGCATTTTGATATATTTTACGCCTATATCACTACTTTTATCTAAAATTAGTATATTCCGAATTTATCGAAAATCAACAAGTTTCTCGAGAAACTTAATTTTCTCACAAAGTTTTATCGATTATCCTCCTCTTTTTAGTATATTTTACAGGCTGTTTTTGTAATTGCATTTTTATACATATGTTGAAGTTCCCTGCTGTTTTAATATATAATGTTACTGAAACCAGACAAAATCATACGCCTAAAGGATAAAAATATGAATGACCTTCTCTTCTCCGTTTTTCCAAATGAAAACTTTGTTGATATCGGACTATACCAATACGGCTGGGAGCACTGCGCTCCGGCACATTCATTCGGCCCGGCCGCACGAAACCATTATATTTTTCATTATGTGATCTCCGGTACCGGAACTCTGATGGCAGACAATTCCGCAGGAGAGACCATCACCTATCAGGTAAAAAGCGGCCAGGGTTTCATGCTTTTTCCCGGTCAGATCAACACCTACATTGCAGATACCGACTTTCCATGGGAGTACACCTGGGTGGAATTTGACGGGCTCCGGGCAAAAGAGATCGTGGAAACTGCAGGTTTAAGTCCGGACCATCCGGTCTATCACAGCCACTCTGCAGATCTCCGCCAGAAAATGATGGAGGAAATGCTTTATATCAGCCATAATTCCCAGGAATCACCCTTTCATCTTATCGGACATACCTGGCTTTTTCTGGATTACTTTATGCGCTCTACTGAAACTGTCCGCATGAAACAGGATGGAAGTATCCGTGATTTTTATATCAAGGAGGCGCTCTCTTTTATTGAACAGAATTTCCAAAATGATATTTCCATTGAGGATATCGCAGCCTGCTGCGGCCTGAACCGAAGCTACTTCGGTAAGATCTTCCACGACACCATCGGACGTTCTCCCCAGGAATTCCTGATCAGCTATCGCATGACCAAAGCTGCAGAACTTCTTAAGATCACAGCCCTGTCTATCGCAGATATCGGAAATGCAGTCGGATATCCCAATCAGCTGCATTTTTCCCGGGCTTTCAAAAATGTATACGGAATGTCGCCAAGAAACTGGCGGATGAAAAACAGACTTATTGAAAAAAAGCCTCCGGCCAGAAAATAACCGGAGGTTTTTTATTAAAAAATTTATTTACTTAAAATGTAAATTTATCAGCAAAGTATGCATCAAGCTCATCGATCTTCACACGTACCTGCTCCATAGTGTCACGGTCACGGACTGTAACTGCACCGTCATTCTCAGACTCGAAGTCATAAGTGATACAGAACGGAGTACCGATCTCATCCTGTCTGCGGTAACGTTTACCGATATTTCCACGGTCATCGTACTCACAGTTGTACTTCTTGGAAAGCTGCTGGTAGATCTTCTCAGCACCCTCGTTAAGCTTCTTGGAAAGCGGAAGCACACCGATCTTAACCGGTGCAAGTACCGGATGGAAATGAAGGACTGTACGGACATCGTTCTTCTCTTCATCCAGAACTTCCTCATCGTAAGCGCTGCAGAGGAAAGCAAGTACCATACGGTCTGCTCCAAGTGATGGCTCGATAACGTATGGGATATATTTCTGTTTCTTCTCATCATCAAAGTATGTGAGATCCTGGCCGGATACATTCTGATGCTGTGTCAGGTCATAATCTGTTCTGTCAGCGATTCCCCAGAGCTCACCCCATCCGAATGGGAAAAGGAATTCCACATCTGTGGTAGCCTTGCTGTAGAAGCTCAGCTCTTCCTTATCATGGTCACGGTAACGAACCTCATCATCCTTAAGTCCGAGAGCACTCAGCCAGTCAAGGCAGAACTTCTTCCAGTATGCAAACCACTCAAGATCTGTATCCGGCTCGCAGAAGAACTCAAGCTCCATCTGCTCGAACTCACGGGTACGGAATGTGAAGTTACCCGGTGTGATCTCGTTACGGAAGGATTTACCGATCTGGCCGATACCAAACGGGATCTTTTTACGGGATGTTCTCTGTACGTTCTTGAAGTTTACGAAAATACCCTGTGCAGTCTCCGGTCTTAAATATACAGTATTCTTGGCATCTTCGGTAACACCCTGGAATGTCTTGAACATCAGGTTGAACTGACGGATATCTGTGAAGTTGTGTTTACCACAGCTCGGACATCCTACCTCGTGTTCTTTGATGAAGTCCATCATCTTCTCCTGGGACCATGCATCTACGCTTCCCTCAATGGCAATGTCATGCTCTGCACAAAAGTCCTCAATGAGCTTATCTGCACGGAAACGCTCGTGGCACTCTTTACAGTCCATAAGAGGATCAGAAAATCCGCCAAGATGTCCGGAAGCGATCCATGTCTGCGGGTTCATAAGGATCGCACAGTCAACACCTACATTGTATGGAGACTCCTGAATGAATTTCTGCCACCATGCACGTTTTACGTTATTTTTAAGCTCTACACCGAGATTTCCATAATCCCATGTGTTTGCCAGGCCGCCGTAGATCTCGGAACCCGGGTAAACAAATCCTCTGGCTTTTGCAAGAGCTACGATCTTTTCCATTGTCTTTTCCATGATTTCTCTCCTCTTGACTTGCAGCTGTTCCGCCAAATGCGTCCGGAAAGCTCCGGAAAAAGCTGCTTTTTTACATTTTTGGTCTTATTATACTAGTATCCTCATGATTTTTCAAGGATATTTCCATTTGCATTGCATCCTGTCCTGCTTTTGAAAAATAAATCGTTACGGTTATTCCGCAGCCGGCAGTGATCTATCTCATCAATTCCAGGATCTCCAGACTTTTAAACCGCTTGTCTGTATTCAGCTCCGTATACCGGTAAATGTGGCGTTCCAGTTCCCGCAGCACATCATCCCGCACTGTAAACGTATACAGCTTTGCCAGGGGGGACACGGCTATGTAGCGCATGGCATACAGGGCAGCCGCTGAGATCCGTTTCCTGTCCATGGCCATCCTACTGCAGTCCGCACACAGGATCCCATGCTCGTCCTGGGAGAAAAAAAGTTCTCCGGTTTCTTCCTCCGTAAGCTCTCTCCCGCAGCCCGCACACTGAAACAGCTGCGGCATCACGCCCTGGCTCACCATAGTCCGCAGTTCATAGATACAGCGCACCAGCCGGTCTTCTATATGAGGATTCAAAATGGCTTTGATGGTCACATAGAGAAGATTCATCATCTCCTTCTCATCCGTTCCCTCTTTGCCAAAATAATCTGCCAGCTCCAGAAAATAATATCCATAGTAAACCCCCGGCTGCCGGGTGGCCAGCTCCACAAAATGATGCTGCACGCTGACCTGGTTCAGATTATAGCTTGTCCTTCCCTCATAAAGAGTAAAGCTTCCGAATACAAACGGGTTAGCTGCTGCCATGAACGGACTGTTCTGCCGTCTCGCTCCCTTGGCAAAAGCGGAGATCTTCCCCCTCTCTCTTGTGAGAAGGACGATCCGCTTGTCATAATCCCCTACCGGCATGGCAGAAAGTACCACTCCCTGTACGGTAATCAGATCACTCATTTTCAGATTTCTTTCTTATCATATCCAAAGTTCTTGATCAGGAAATCACTGTCTCTCCAGTTCTTAGTCACCTTGACCCAGAGCTTTAGGTTTACCTTTGCTTCCAGCATACGCTCCAGCTCATAGCGGGCATTGCTTCCGATCTTTTTCAGCATGGCACCCTGTTTTCCGATGATGATGCCTTTGTGGGAATTACGCTCGCAGATGATGGTCGCATCAATATCTATGATGTTGCTTCTTCCCGGACGTTTCTTCATCCGGTCGATGGCAACGGCGATTCCGTGAGGGATCTCCTCATCCAGTGCATGCAGAGCCTTCTCACGGATAATCTCTGCGGCGATCTGGCGCTGAGGCTGGTCGGTAACAGTATCTTCATCATAGAACATCGGTCCGTACGGAAGATATTTGAAAATACTTGGAATGATATCCTGTGTGTTTTTTCCGCGGAGGGCAGAGCAAGGAATGATCTCTGCAAAATCACAGATCTTACGGTAGGTATCGATCGCAGGAAGAAGCTCTTCTTTTTTTACCGTATCGATCTTGTTGATGATGAGAATCACAGGAACTCCAACCTTCTGCAGCTGCTCGGCAATGTGGCGCTCTCCCGCACCTACGAATGTGGATGGCTCCACCAGCCACATAATGGCATCTACTTCCTTCAGGGTTCTCTCCGCAACCTGTACCATGTATTCTCCAAGCTTGTTTTTTGCCTTGTGGATACCCGGTGTGTCCAAAAATACGATCTGTCCCTCATCACAGGTATACACGGTCTGTATCTTGTTTCTGGTTGTCTGTGGCTTGTTTGATGTGATGGCGATCTTCTGTCCGATAAGATGGTTCATCAGCGTGGATTTTCCAACATTCGGTCTTCCGATGATCGCAACAAAGCCTGATCTAAAATTGTTATCCATTCTTTATCCTCTCATAATCCTTTCACAGCCTGCTATCCCATTTAACGGACAGCAGGCTTTGTTTCTCCTCAGCCGATCAGTGGCTTCACTTCCATGAATACATCTTCCGCCTTCTCTATTGCAGTCTCACTTCCTACTACGCAGATCTGATCATCGGAAAGTACTGCTTCTACAAGAGCTGCCAGTTTCTGGATATCCTCCTTCTGCGCTCCGAGGATCTGATTTCTTTCCTTCTGGAGCATATCCTCTGTAACATTGGAGAAATATGCGGTTTTTGAGATACTTCCCTGCATCTGCGGAGTTCTCGGCACATCCTTGTTGCTGATCGTTCCGATGATATATTTTGTCATCTCACGCTCGTCTGCCTCAAAGGCACGGATATAATCCGGCACTCCCTGGTATACTTCCAGGGTTCTCTTTAGATGGGGATCACGGTAGGATACCAGGAAGCTCTCTCCGTTTCTCTTAAAGCCGCTCATGCAGCCATACGCTCCACCCTTTACACGAAGGTTGATCCAGAGATAATCGTAGCTTAAGATCACTTTCAGGATCTCCAGTGCACCGGTATACTCCAGGCCTTTTTTGCGGAAGTTTCCGTTCTGTGCCACATACTGGACCTGGCCGGAAGTCTTGAAGGCTTCGTTTTTCTTTATGCAGGGGGCCTGCTTCACAGACTCCGGCTTCTGTCCGTTAAACAAGACTTTTTTGATCCCGGCAGCCTGTGCTTTTACTACATCCAGAGATTCTCTCTCTCCAGTATAGCTTACACAGAAATTCTCCGGACGAAGGACCTCTTCCATCACCTTACGGAGATTTTTCACGATCTCATCCTTGCAGCTGTCAAAATCCTTCTCCAGTTTTTCGATAAACTGATAATATCCGATTCCTGCCATCTCATCCTGGAATGCCGCCATCGGAGATGCGTAGGAAGCACCACGGAGAACGGCGGTGGAATGGCCTGCACTTGCAAGGCTGGCCTGGGCTCTGGATCTCACTCTGGCAATGATCTCGTAGAGACGTTTGGTGTCATCCAGCTTCGAAGTTGTAAGAACCTCCCGGATCATGGAAAACATGAAATCCATCTCCGGATATAACGCTTTTCCTCTTACGGCAAACATGGCACGGAATGCATCGGTATCCTGGGCATCATCAAAAACCTCTATCCCATAGGCAATACCGCCGGTTCTCGCATTCACTTCATTAAACAGCTCGCCATACGTGTAATTCTCCGTATCCACTGCACCAAGCACAGATTTCAGAAGTCCCAGATAATGGACTGTATCAACATCAAAGTCATGGATCTCAAAAAGAAGATCCGCATAACCGATACCATTGGTGCACACATCATGATACAGAAACAAGCTGTCCTCCACATGGTGCTCCTCGTTTGTCAGCCCTGTGATCTCTTTTTTGATGTCTTCTCTGGAGAGCATGGGGATGCAGGTCAGCGCTTCCGGAGCTTCCTCCGCTTCCTGATAAGCCTCCAGCGCTTTGGTGTGCTCTACCATCCGGGTAAGCTCTTCATCAGAAAGGCTCTTTCTGTAATTCTCCAGCTTTTCTTCCAGTTCCTTATCCCTCTTTGCTGCAAGGCCCTTCTCCGGTACCAAGGAAAGGATTGCACCATGAGTGTTGCCCAGAAGATATTTTCGGATCAGCTCCTCAAAATATCCCTCTTCCAGGGCTTTCTTAAGGAACTCAAAGCCCTCCAGAAGCTGCACCTCACAGAACGGCTTCGTATCATCATAAAGCCAGCTGCTTAAAATATCCAGGCCATACATCAGCCCCTTCGGATAGGAAGAAAAATCTGCTTCGCGGAAACGGAATTCATAGTAATTGATTCCGGCTGTTACCGCCTTTTTGTCGATGCCTTCCTCTGCGATCTTTGTGAGGGTGTCACGGATCACTTTGACAAATTCCTCTTTCTGGCTTAAGTTGGCTCCCTTTGCCACGATGGAGAAATAGGTCTGTTTGATGCCATCCTCAAAAGAACCATAGATATCTTTGCCGATCTTTGCATCCAGAAGTGCCTGCTTCAGCGGTGCACCAGGTGCGCTTAAAAGTGCGTAATCCAGAACCTCGAAAGCAAGACTTAAGTTGATATCTGCTGCCTCGCCCACAACCATATTGTAGGAAAGATAGGTGTTATCCTCTTCTCCTTCGTCCTCTGATACCGGATAATTTTTCCGGATATCTTTTACCTGGGCAAAAGCTTCCTGATCCCGGATCTCGGAATCAATAGTAAGGGAATCAAAAGCAGACAAATAATGGCTGTCAATAAACTCCAGTTTCTCCTCCATATCCATGTTTCCATAGAGATAGATAAAACTGTTGGACGGATGATAATATTGTCTGTGAAAATCCAGAAATTCCTCGTAACTGAGATCCGGGATATTTACCGGATCTCCGCCGGACTCACAGCCATAGGTGGTATCCGGGAACAGAGAATTCATGATCTCTCTCTCCAGAACATCGTCCGGTGAGGAAAAAGCACCCTTCATTTCATTGTAAACGACACCGTTGTATTTCAGCGGGCCTTCTTTTTTCTCCAGATGGTAGTTCCAGCCTTCCTGACGGAAGATCTCTTCTTTTTTGTAAATATTCGGATAGAACACGGCATCCAGATATACATGCATCAGATTCTGGAAATCCCGGTCATTGCAGCTTGCTACCGGGTAGCAGGTCTTATCCGGATAGGTCATGGCATTAAGGAAGGTATTAAGAGAACCTTTTACCAACTCCACAAAAGGATCCTTAAGCGGAAATTCCCTGGAGCCGCACAGTACGCTGTGTTCCAGTATGTGAGCAACACCTGTGCTGTTTTTCGGCGGTGTACGGAATGCAATGTTAAAAACCTTATTCTCATCACTATTCTCGATGAGCATCACTCTGGCTCCTGTTTTTTTGTGTCTCAGAAGCCATCCTTTTGAATGAATATCCTGAAGCTCCTCTTCCTTCAGGACTTCATATGCGTTCAGATGATTGGGATTCATAAAATAGTAACCTCCTGAATGTTTCTCTTCACACCCGATATGAATCTTCGTTCAAAAAATCTCAGAATATTTTATCGGATGCATGGCAACAAAAGGCTGCCTGAGTAGTCAGACAGCCTGAAACGGAAGCTCTCCGGCCTCCTAAATGTTTCCTTCGTTGGGATAATACTGCCTGTAGATCTCTCTGGCAGCTCTTGTGATGATTCCAAGCTCAGCTTCCATTCCAAGATTAGCCGGAAGCTCCACAGCTGTTTCCCTGATGTCTCTCTGGACCTTGGCCTTCGCACTGTCCTCCTTGATGTGGATCAGGCCGAAAATCGTTGTGTTATAGGATTTATCTGTCTGACAGAGATCCATGTAGACCAGAACCAGATGACAGCATTCCCGGTAAAGAAGCTCCTCATAAAGGCCGCCCTTTTCCTGGAACTCCTGAAATTTCAGCTTCTTAAGATACTTGCCTATCTCTTTCTTCGCACTTCTTGTACCAAAGAATCTGGAAGCGGAATTCCGGTTAAACTCCATGGTCATCCAGAGACCGAGATAACCGTCTGCCCTGGTATCACCAGTCTCAGCTTTATCGCTGTAACGGATCTCCCAGAGTTCCTTGCGGATCCTGTTTTCTTCCGGTTCTTCTCCTGCTGCAATGGACTGCTCCAGAAGCTTCAGGCGCTCCATGGGATCTTTCTCTCTATAGTATTTCGCAATTGTTGGTGTATCCATTCATTCTTCCTCCTGATATCTGAATATTATATCAGACAACTTGCCAAAAATACACCCCTATCTGTGATTTCGAAGCTTTTTCCCAGGGCTTTTCACTTTTTTTCCGCGGTTATCACATAGATATACATTGCGGATATACCACAGGGTCTTATCCTCTCCGTATTTATCCAGGATCCGGAGAAGTCCCTCCAGCTCTTTCTTTGTCTGTGGGTGGATAAACCACAGCTTCTCCTTGCTTTTCAGAAAATACTGCAATGGTTCATGATAGGTATATTCCTCTCCCAGATAGTTTCTGGAAGCACTGATCCGGTCCATGACCATTTCCGCCACATATTTTCTGGGCATTCTGGCTCCCATGATCACATGCTCACCGTCAAGGGAATAGTCTACCCAATGTTCAAAATGGTGTCTGTTTCTTCCCTTATGGTGCAGCCAGGACATGGATACGCCGGTTGCCTCACGTTCTGCGTTGTTGGGGCTTCTTGTACCCTGATAATATTTACAGCCTACCAGAAATTCCGTCGGGGAATATTTGGACAGGTCATGAAGCAACCCCTGCTTATATAACCCGATACGAAAACAATATTTCATCACCAGAAGCTTATGCCTCGTGATGGTCCTGAAGTGCAGCCACGGGTGCCATGATCGCATCTTTCTCCGCCTCCTGTCTGCCCAGCAATACCACAATGGCGCGGGGGCCTATTTCGATTGATTTTTTATATTCTTCTTCCTCCTCCAGACAGAATCCTGTTCCGTGAAGAGAGGTATCTGCGATTTTTTTCCAGCACATGCCTTCCGGGAGATTGGGCAGAGCAAGGCTCCGGTTTTCCCAGTGGAAATTATAGCCGATGTAAATAAAATCATCCTCTGCAGCCTCCAGATCCTCTTTTTCCCTTGCATAGGCTCCGTAGTACATCATACCAAGAAGCCTGCTGGTATTCTCATAGCTCAGATACCAGGCACGTTCCCCGTGAAGAGACACATCCGGGAACCCCTTGGTCAGATAATCTACCCCTTTCAGTTCCACCGGCATATGAAGAACGGGATGGGCTTTACGAAAAGCAATGGCATCCTTTACAAATTCCCTCAGTCCCTGGTTTCTGGAAAGGCCCTTCCAGTCTGTCCAGCCGGTAGCATTATCCTGACAGTAGGCATTATTGTTTCCGCTCTGGGAATTGCCGAATTCATCGCCGTGATAGATCATGGGAACACCCTGACTCAGCAGCATCATCAGAAAGGCATTTTTGATCTGGCGTTCCCTCATCTGACGGACGGAAACCTTACGGGTAGGGCCTTCCACACCGCAGTTCCAGGAATAATTATAGCTGCTTCCGTCCTGATTGCCTTCGCCATTGGCCTCGTTATGTTTATAATTGTAGCTCACCAGGTCATTCATGGTAAACCCGTCCTGGCAGACCATGTAATTGATCACTCCATGATTCTCGCTGTTATGACGGATATGCCATGCTGCAGCCTCCACCATACCTTCATCGCTTTTCAGGAAACGGCGCATATCCTGGAGAAAATTCATATTGCTCTCCGCTCCGCAACGTCTGGCCGGGAGCTTTCCTCTGTAAAAATGATCAAAATCAAAGCCCTGGAAGATCAGTTTTGCTCCGGAAAGGATTCCATCCCGAAGAAGCATCTCCCGGTTAAAGCCCTCTCCCAGCACATGAAATCCATCTACATGGTAAAAATCTCTCCAGAACTGCAAAGCTCGAAGAGCCATCAGGCTGTCTGTTTCCTCCGGAAAATAGAATTCCATGATACAGGCAATGCCGTTCTTGTGCAGCTCCCGGATCATATACCGAAATTCCTGCTCCGGTTCTCTGGTGCTGCAGTAAGCACTCTTCGGGCTGAAATAGAAGCCGGATGCATAGCCCCAGTAATTCACTACATTTTCCTTTCGACGGGTCTTGATGTGTTCACTGCCTTCCTTCGGTTTATTGATCGGAACCTCACAGAATTCATAGGCAGGCATCAGTTCAATGGCATTGATCCCAAGTTCTTTCCAGTAAGGGATCATCTCTGTCAGGCCAAGAAAAGTCCCCTTATGGGAAACCATCTTTCTGGCAAGCTTCGTATAACCACGGACATGAAGCTTGTACAGGATCATATTTTCATATTCTACTGCCGGTGCAGTTTCATTTTCCCAGCCGGAAACATTCTCATTAAGGAAGCGACAGCGGACCTCCTTTTCCGGATCGTAAGGTACTCCGAAATGCTCTCTCCCGTGAAGTCCGTATGCATACGGATCCTGCACGATCTCACCGTCTATTTTATAATTATATTCAAACTCCTTCAGAGAAGCACTGCACAGCTTCAGTGCCCACACACGTCCTGTATGGAAATCCTTTGGAAAAACGATCTCCACCGGTGCGGCAGCTCCTCTTTTTTTATATAAAAGCAGGGATACTTCAGAATCCTCCGATGCCTCCACTGCAAAATTATAACCGCCCTCCATTTTGTTGGCTCCAAGTATCAGCGGCTGACCTTTCTCCACTCGACCTAATCTGCGGCTTGCCAAGGCAACTCCTCCTTTTCTCTTTTTATTATTCAAATCCATAGAAATCCTTTTCGCCGGATCCGTCACAGATCAATATCCAGCTCAACCGGGCAATGATCGGATCCCATGATCTCTCCGTGGATCTTCGCATCCTGAAGCTTTTCTTTCAGGGAAGGGGAAACAAGGAAATAGTCGATACGCCAGCCGGCGTTCTTCTCTCGTGCACGGAAACGGTAGGACCACCAGGAGTAAACGCCCTCTTTATCCGGATAAAAATAGCGGAATGTATCAATAAAGCCACTCTCAAGGGCTCTGGTAAAGCAGGCTCTCTCTTCATCAGTAAAGCCTGCATTTTTGCGGTTGGTCTTCGGGTTCTTGAGATCGATCTCCTGATGTGCCACATTAAGGTCGCCACAGCAGATCACCGGTTTCTTCTCCTGCAGTTTCAGAAGATAAGCCAAAAAATCCTCTTCCCATTTCATACGGTATTCCAGACGGCGGAGCTCGCTCTGGGAGTTGGGAGTATATACAGTCACAAAATAATACTCATCGAATTCCAGCGTGATGACACGTCCTTCTTTATCATGCTCCTCTATCCCAATCCCGTAAACTGCAGACAATGGCTCCCTCTTTGTAAAAATGGCTGTACCTGAATAGCCTCTGCGGTTTGCGTAGTTCCAGTACTGATGATATCCGGGAAGTTCCAGCTTCACCTGTCCCTGCTGACATTTCGTCTCCTGCAGACAGAAAATATCCGCATCCAGCTCATGAAAGCGCTCCTCAAAGCCCTTGGTGATACAGGCCCGGATCCCATTTACATTCCAGGAAATAAATTTCATATTTTTATATTTTCTCCTCATTTTTTCGTCATATTTTTATTATATCTCACATTGTCGGATTAAGCAAAAAATATTTTGAAAGTTTTCTCAGGCTCTCAAATATTTTGTTGCTGTTCTACGTCATATCTGTTAAAATGTTCTCTATATCATGCAGAGCTGCCCTCTTATTTACAGGCAGCAGCAGAACGGAGGATTTTTTTATGAGTGATGAATTTAACAAAAGCGGATGTGCACCAAGTGACTGCGCTTCCTGCACAGCTAACTGTGAAAGCAGGGTAGATGAGGCACATCATACCATCACCCTGACTATGGATGATGATACTGAGGTAGAATGTGCCATCCTTACTATTTTCCCTGTAGAGAACAAAGAATATATCGCACTTCTCCCACTGGATGAGAACGGCCAGAATGAGACCGGTGAGGTTTATCTCTACAGCTTCTCCCGCACAGCAAACGGCGATCCGATGCTGGCAAACATTGAAGATGATGAAGAGTACGACGCTGCCGCAAATGCCTTTAACGCAGTCGTGGAAAAAGCACGTGCAGACGAGGAGGCAGACGCACCTCTCAGCTAAACAGTGCATTTATCGGAAAGCAGTAACTACACAAAACAAGCCCGGAAAATCGGATGTATGTGGTCTTCACACCTCCGCCTTCCGGGCTTTTGTTTTATTTTGTGGTACTTCCGAAGCCGCCGTTTCTTACTGCATCTGCATCGTCATCCACGGTGATTCCGTATTCCACAAAGATCCCCTGCATAAAACCGGTTCCTGCCGGGATCTGGATCGTTTTATCTTCTCTTGTATCGTTAGTCAGCTTGGCAAAGATATGACCTTCGTTGTCGGAAAAGAAATAATCGCTGTCAATGATTCCCACGGTGTTATTCAACTGCAGCCGGAATTTAAATCCCAGTCCGCTTCTCGGATAACATTTCAGAACCCAGCCCTCTTCCATCTCTACACGGATACCGGTCGGTATCTTTACGATCTCACCTGGCTTCATGGTCACATCCACAGGTGCATAAAAATCATATCCTGCACTTCCGGTCGTAGCTCTCTTCGGAAGCTTCAGACTGTCGTAGATATTCCGGATCTCCTCTTCTGAATACTGTTCAAAGGTATCCTTCCAGTCCTTTGCAAACTGTTCAAAACTTACCTTGTGAAATTTCGCAATTCTTTTCATTTTTCGTTCCACTCCCAATAGGTAATTTCAAAAAAACCTCTGATCACTCCGTGTACAAAACCACACGGTTCTCACGAAGTGACGCCTGTACATCGATCACCCTCTGATTTGAGGAGCCTTTCCATTTCAGACGAACCTCTTTCTTGTCCACCTGAAATTCCCCGTCCACGCATACATCCAGATAATGGATGATCTCGTACTGCTGGATTTCTTCCCAGAGAGAACCCGTATACAGCCAGATCGTCTTATCCGGATACTTCTCTCTGATCTCTCGTGCAAGAGCTGTTACCTCAGCGATATTGGAAGGATGCAGAGGATCGCCTCCCGAGAAGGTGATCCCGCTGATATAATCCTTGTCCAGCTCTGCAAATATCTCAGCTCGCTCGCTGTCCGTAAAGGGCAGGCCTCCATTCGGATCCCAAGTAATGGGATTCTGGCACTCCCGGCAGCCGTGTGAACAGCCGGCTACCCAGAGCACTACACGAAGTCCGTCTCCGTTTAACATATCGTCCTTGGTAATATTGTGGTATCTCATCATTTATGCTTCTTCCGGTACATCCTTCATGCTGAAGCTGATTCTTCCCATCTTGTCCTTGCCAAGGCAGATAACCTTAACTTTGTCGCCAAGTGTAAGAACATCCTCAACACGGTTGATCCTCTGTTTGGAGATCTTGGAAATGTGTACCATTCCCTCCTTGCCCGGTGCAAACTCAAGGAATGCGCCAAACTCTTTGATGCTGACTACGCGTCCTGTAAAGATCTGTCCTGCCTCAAACTCGGTAGTGATGATCTCGATCATACGTTTTGCTTCATCCATACCCTTCTGGTCTGTTCCGCAAATGGAAACTGCGCCGTCGTCTGTGATATCGATCTTCACACCTGTACGCTCGATGATCGTGTTGATAGTCTTTCCTCTCTGTCCGACTACATCACCGATCTTCTGCGGGTCAATCTGGATCTGGATGATCTTCGGAGCAAACTCACCAACGCTTGTACGAGGCTTGTCGATACATTTCTCCATAACTTCTGTCAGGATATATTCTCTTGCCTCTTTTGTTCTGCGGATCGCTTCCTCAACGATCGGTCTTGTAAGACCATGGATTTTGATATCCATCTGGATCGCTGTGATTCCGTCATGTGTTCCGGCTACCTTGAAGTCCATATCTCCGAAGAAGTCCTCAAGGCCCTGGATATCTGTAAGAACGATGTAATCATCGTCTGTTTCACCTGTAACAAGTCCGCAGGAAATACCTGCAACTGGTTTTCTGATCGGTACACCGGCAGCCATCAGTGACATGGTAGATGCACAGATACTTGCCTGGGATGTGGAGCCGTTGGACTCAAATGTCTCAGATACGGTACGGATCGCATATGGGAATTCTTCCTCTGTAGGAAGTACCGGTACCAGTGCTCTCTCAGCAAGTGCTCCGTGACCGATCTCACGACGTCCCGGTCCTCTGGAAGGCTTGGTCTCACCTACAGAGTAGGACGGGAAGTTGTAATGGTGCATATATCTCTTGGATGTCTCAAACTCATCCAGTCCGTCAAGACGCTGTGCCTCTGTAAGAGGAGCAAGTGTAGTAACGGTACAGATCTGAGTCTGTCCTCTTGTGAACATGGCAGAACCATGAACTCTCGGGATGATATCTGTCTCTGCAGCCAGCGGACGGATCTGTCTGATCTCACGTCCGTCCGGACGTTTATGATCTTTGAGGATCATCTTACGGACAGTCTTCTTCTGGTACTGATATACAGCCTCACCGAGAACGGCAAGCCATTCCTCATTGTCTGCAAAAGCTTCTTTCAGCTTATCAGTGATCTCGCTGATGTTATTCTCACGTGTCTGCTTGTCATCAGAGAATACGGCAACCTCCATCTCTTCCGGAGGAACGATCTTCTTGATCTCATCAAAAAGCTCCTGAGGTACTGCACAGGACTCGTAGGAATGTTTCTCTTTTCCGCACTCTGCTACGATCTGGTCGATGAATTTGATGATCTCCTGGTTCACTTCATGAGCCTTGTAGATAGCCTCGATCATCTTATCTTCCGGGATCTCATTAGCTCCGGCCTCGATCATGATAACCTTCTCTCTTGTAGAAGCAACCGTAAGCTGAAGATCAGAAACTGCCTTCTGTGCAAGTGTCGGGTTGATGATAAACTCGCCGTCGATCATACCAACCTGTGTGGTTGCGCATGGACCGTCAAATGGGATATCAGAAATACAGGTTGCAATGGAAGAACCAAGCATAGCCGGGATCTCCGGATTGCATTCCGGATCAACAGACATGACCATATCTACCAGAGTTACGTCATTTCTGTAATCCTTTGGAAACAGCGGACGCATCGGACGGTCGATAACACGGGAAGTAAGGATCGCATGCTCGCTTGCCTTACCCTCTCTCTTGTTGAAGCCTCCCGGGATCTTTCCTACTGCATACATCTTCTCCTCATACTCAACGCTTAACGGGAAGAAATCGATCCCTTCTCTCGGCTCTTTGGATGCGGTAGCAGTAGCAAGGACTGTAGTATCACCGTAGTGCATAAGAGCAGCACCATTGGCCTGTTTCGCTACACGTCCGATATCTACAGTCAGTGTTCTTCCTGCAAGTTCCATGGAATAACTTTTGTACATATTCGTTCTCCTTTTCTTATTATATTAATATCTGACAGGAGCCCGAAACAACTGAAAAGACCACTTCCTTTGAAAAAGATCTCGACCGGAAATGGGCTTTTCAGTAGTCTCGGAAATCACTCCTGCGGTAATTCCGTCTGTGTTTATCACACATGTTAAAATGGGGCGGATGGAATCATCCGCCCCTCCCGTAGCAATTATTTTCTTAAACCTAATTTCTCAATCAGTGCACGGTATCTTTCGATGTCTGTTTTCTTAAGATAAGCAAGAAGGCCACGTCTCTGACCTACCATTTTCAGAAGACCTCTTCTGGAATGATGATCTTTGTGGTGTGTTTTAAGATGCTCTGTGAGCTCCTGGATTCTTGCTGTAAGAACTGCAACCTGAACCTCCGGTGAACCTGTGTCACCCTCTGTTCTTGCATACTCTTTCATGATCGCTGTTTTCTTCTCTTTAGAAATCATTGTTGTTTCCTCCTTGAAATTTTAATCAAACGCCGGGTATTAAGAAGTGGTCGGAGTCTCCGGCTTCTGAATACTGGCTTTTTTCACCTCGAACAGTATAGCACACGGTTTCTGACCTGTAAACTGTTTTTTCGAAAAGTTTTTCCCGAAAGTTTTTATTTTTCGAGACTGCGGAAATAAGCCTTTCCCTTTTCTGCATCCTTCAGGAGCTGCTGCTTTAGTGCTTCTATGGACGAAAAGCGCTTCTCCGGTCTGGAATAATGAAAGAATTCCACTCTGCAGGGCTCTCCGTACAGATCCTCCTCACAGTCAAAAAGATAGGTCTCAACACCCAGGAATTTCTCTCCGATGGTTGGCTTATATCCTACGTTTGTGATCCCGCAAAGGGTTCTGTCCTTAAAATGGGACACTGTATCATAAACGCCATTTGGCGGCATCAGCTTTTCTTTTGCAGGAACGATATTGGTAGTGGGAAGAAGGACCTTATGTCCCATTCCTCTTCCATGTTCGATCACACCGTCCACAAAAAAGGGGATTCCCAGCAGATCATTAACCTTTTCCATATTTCCCTTTTTCAGTTCCTCACGGATAAATGTACTGCTGATCTTTCTGCGGCCTTCCATTTCTTTCGGAACAACATCCACAGTAAAGCCAAGCTTCCTTCCCATAGTCTCCAGAAGCTGTGGTGTTCCCTTGCGTTCATACCCGAACCTGAAATCTTCTCCCACTGCAACATGCTCCGCCTGAAGATCTCCCACCAGGATCTCTTTAACAAAGGTTTCTGCCTTCATATGACGGATCCGGTTATCCAGCGGACATTCGATCAGCACATCCACGCCTGCTTTCTCAAGAAGCTGACATCGTTCCTCTTTTGTAAAGATCATCTGACTGCCGATGCCAAGAGAAAAAAGGACTGTCTGCAGACCTTTTTCTTTCTGTTCCAGGATCTTCTCCACCAGTTTCTGGTGTCCACGGTGTATGCCGTCAAATTTTCCAAGTGTCACCGCACTCTTTGAAAGGCGCGGAAATTCTCCGTCGATCTTCAAGTATTCCATATCTTCTGCTGCTCCTGCAAGTTTTTATAAAGTGTCATACAAAAAACATGCGGATGGGTACGTATTTCTGTTTTCTTTCATCCCAGCCGTATATTCCTGTGAAATTTCCGCTGCTTTTATACATCCGGACTTTTTCTTCCCTGCTGCCTCCCTGTACCAGTTCCTCCGGAAGCGGGTTTCCATTATTTAGAAGCCTGTCTCCCTCCGGTGTACAGGTAAGGACCGGATACATGGAAAGTACATCCTCGATGGAAACAAGCTTTTCCCCGATGGTCCCATCGGCAACCGCCTCCTCCACCTGGGAAAGTGTCATGCTCTCTTCCAGAGTGAAATTTCCGGACCTGGTCCGAAGCAGCTCTTCCATGGCTCCGCCGCAGCCTAATTTTTCTCCGATGTCATTGCAAAGTGTACGGATATAGGTGCCCTTGCTACAGGTAACGCTTATGCGTACCAGCGGAAGCTCCATATCCAGTATCCTTATCTCATAAAAAACCACAGGGCGCGGCTTACGCTCTATGGTTTTTCCTTCTCTGGCCAGTTCGTAAAGCTTCTTTCCGTTTACCTTCAGGGCCGAATACATAGGAGGGACCTGCTGCTGTTCTCCCACAAAGGATCCCACTGCCTCACGGACTTCCTCTTCCGTGACGGTAACAGTTTTCTCAGAAAGAACAACTCCGGTCATGTCCTGGGTATCTGTGGAAACTCCCAGCCTTAAAACCGCCTCATATGTTTTTTCTTTTTCTGTAAGAAGCTCCACCAGCCGGGTCCCCTTGCCCAGTGCAACAGGAAGTACTCCCTCTGCTGCCGGATCCAGAGTCCCGGTATGGCCGATCTTTTTCATGTGGAGAATCCCACGCAGCTTTGCAACAACATCATGAGAGGTATAACCTTTTTCCTTTCGGATCACAAGTATTCCGTCCATGATCTTATCTTTACTCCTCTGCAAGCTGTTTTTCAATTTCAGCGGTAAGGTTGTTGATCACATCGTACATGGAGCCCTGCATATCACAGCCGGCTGCACGCACATGTCCGCCGCCTCCGAAAAATACGGCAATCTTGCTTACATCCACCTTACCATTGGAACGGAGAGATACCTTAAAGAACTGCGTCTGCATCTCATAGATAAAGATCGCAACCTCCACACCAGCAGTCAGACGGAGCTGGCTCACGATTCCCTCCAGATCCTTTCCTTCCACACTGTAGAAATCCATCTCCCGTTTTTTCAGATATCCGACCACACACTTACCGCCCTGAAGGAGAATACTCTCTGCCAGGACACGTCCCATGACCTGATTCTGAAGATATGTTTTCTGGTAAAAGGACTCATCGATGATCCTGCTGAAATCAAATCCTGTTTTCATCAGTTCTCCGGCGATCCTCATGGTTTCCGGTGTTGTGGAAGAATACTGGAACACGCCGGTATCATGTGCCATTCCTGTATAAATAGGAACCGCAATGGAACGATCGATCTTGTCTGAATCCAGAAGTCCGTAAAGAACTTCGCTGGCAGAGCTGATCTCGCCTCTTACATGATTGACATCCGCAAATCCGTTATTGCTCACATGATGGTCAATGCAGGCTGTTTTTTTTGCTGCATCGAAATATTTCCGGGCAACAGCAAGCCTGTCCAGTGCGCTGACATCACAGGTGATAAAAAGATCATACACCTTATCTTCTTCTGCTTCTGTCTTAACCTCATCCATTCTGTCAATGTAATCAAATACAGGTTTCCGGTCTTCCAGATAAACATCTGCTTCTATATCAGGAAAATATTTCCGGATATAGAGATACAGAGCCATACAGGAACCAATGCAGTCCCCATCCGGACGGATGTGACCGCCAATGCCAACGGTTTTTACATTTTCCAGTATTTCTGAAATGTTTTTCATTTTTTCCACCTATTCCTCTGTTTCCATCCCACTCATTACGTCATTGATCTTCTTTGACATATTTACACCATATTCAATAGACTCATCCAGAACAAAACGGATCTCCGGTGTATTGCGGAGATTCAGTCTTCTGGCCAATTCTCTCCGAACATAGCCCTCTGCATTCTTTAAGCCCCGGAGGGTGGAATCCTTGGCCTGTTTCTCGCCCAGCACACTGATGTAAGCTTTGCAGGTCTTAAGATCCGGTGCCACCTCAACAGCTGTCACAGAAGTCATCGGATGAATTCTGGGGTCCTTGATCTCGCTGTGTATGATGGTGCTGAGTTCTTTTTGAACTGCACCATTCACACGTGTATTTTTAATGCTGTTTTTTCTCATTACGAATCACTCCTATCTTGGTACCTCTACCATGATATATGCTTCGACTTTATCTTCTTCTTTGACATCATTAAAGTCATTAAATACAAGACCGCACTCATATCCGGCACGAACTTCCTTGACATCATCCTTAAATCTCTTCAGAGATGCAAGCTCACCCTCGAAGATCTGGTCCTCACCTCGTGTGATACGAACCTTACAGTTACGCTGGAATGTACCATCCAGCACATAGCTTCCTGCGATGGTTCCGACACCGGATGCCTTGAACAGCTGACGAACCTCTGCGTGACCGATAACCTTCTCCTCGAATACAGGATCCAGCATACCCTTCATGGCTGCCTCTACATCCTCGATCGCCTGATAAATAACTTTATAAAGTCGAAGGTCAACGCCCTCCTGCTCAGCAAGCTGTTTTGCTGTAGTATCCGGACGTACGTTAAAGCCGATGATGATCGCATTGGATGTTGCAGCAAGGCTGACATCAGACTCATTGATGGCACCTACACCACCATGGATCACCTTAACGATAACTTCCTCGTTGGAAAGCTTGGTAAGACTCTGTTTTACAGCCTCAACAGATCCCTGTACATCGGCCTTGACGATGATCGGAAGCTCCTTAAGATCGCTGGCCTGGATCTGGTCAAACAGGTTATCCAGAGAAAGCTTGCCTTTGGTCTCCTCGAGAAGACGGCTCTTGTTCTCTGTAACGAATGCGCCTGCAAAGTTCTTGGCTTCTTTATCGCTCTCAAAGGACATCAGGATCTCACCTGCATTAGGAACATCACCAAGTCCGAGGATCTCAACCGGAGTAGACGGACCTGCCTCTTTTACACGACGTCCCTTATCATCCATCATTGCACGTACCTTACCATTGCATGCACCTGCGGCAATAAAGTCTCCCACATGAAGAGTACCCTTCTGAACAAGGATGGTAGCAACCGGTCCTTTACCTTTATCAAGCTGAGCCTCAATAACAAGACCTCTTGCCTCACGGTTCGGATTGGCTTTGAGCTCGGAAACCTCAGCAGTAAGAAGAATCATCTCAAGAAGATTCTCAATTCCTTCTCCTGTGTGTGCGGATACCGGAACAAAGATGGTGCTTCCGCCCCAGTCCTCAGGAATCAGTTCATACTCGGAAAGCTCCTGTTTTACACGCTCAACATTTGCACTTGGTTTATCGATCTTATTGATGGCAACGATGATCTCAACACCGGCTGCCTTTGCATGGCTGATCGCCTCTACTGTCTGCGGCATTACACCATCGTCTGCGGCAACGACCAGAACTGCGATATCTGTAGCGTTGGCACCACGCATACGCATAGCTGTGAACGCCTCATGTCCCGGTGTATCCAGGAATGTGATCTTCTGACCTTTGATATTTACCACGTAAGCACCGATGTGCTGTGTGATTCCGCCGGCCTCGCCTCTGGTTACGTTTGTATTACGGATGGCATCCAGAAGAGATGTTTTACCATGGTCAACGTGACCCATAACACAGACTACCGGAGGTCTCGGAACCATATCATCCTCATCCTCTTCGTCCTCTTTGAGGAGCTCTGCGATCACATCCACCTTTTCTTCCTTCTCAGCAATGATATCAAAGCCAAGTGCGATCTCCTCTGCCTTTTCAAAGTCGATCTCCTGGTTTACGGTTACCATGACACCTTCCATGAAAAGCTTCTTAACGATCACTGACGGCTGCATCTTCATCGCGTCCGCAAGCTCACGGATAGTAAGCTTCTCCGGAATGGTGATCTCCTTGATCTCCGGTTTCTTCTCTTCCTGCTTCGGCTGTGGATTCGGTTTCTGAAGTGCTTTCGGGATTCTGGAATTCGGTCTGCGTCCGCCCTGATTTGGTCTGCGTCCGCCCTGGGTACCTTTCTCGAATTCTTTCTTCTTGTTCTTATTCTCTCTGTCACGCTCACGCTTGCTGTCCTTGGATGTCTTGGTCAGCTCCGGAGTGAATACAGCATCTGAAGAGCCACCGCTTCTTCTCTGTCCCGGACGCTGTCCGCCGCCCTGGCCACCACGGTTTGCTCCGCTGAAACGGTTGTCTCCGCCTCTTCCGCCTTCGGAACGTCCGCCCTGGCCACCCTGGCCACGGTTTGCTCCACCGCCAAAACGGTTTCCTCCGTCTCTTCTTCCTTCAAAGCTTCCGCCCTGACCTCCCTGGCCACGGTTTGCTCCACCGCCGAAACGGTTTCCGCCTCTTCCGTCATTCTGACGTGGGCCTCTGTTTCCCTCGCCCTGTCTTGCCGGACGTCCCTCACCATTCTGGGAACGGTTTCCGCCAAAACGATTTCCGCCGTCTCTTCTTCCCTCGAAGGTTCTTCCGTCACGATTTCCGTCTCTTCTTCCTTCCGGACGGTTGCCCTGCGGTCTTCCGCCCTGAGTACGATTCTGGCCACTCTGACCGTTTCTCTGCTCACCGGACTCACCGTTTCTTGTGTTTGCTCCTGCGCTTCTCTGACCGCCGTTCTGTGGACGTGCCGGTCCCTTTCTCTCGCCTGCTGCCGGTTTTCTTCTTCCTTTACCGCCATCGCTGGCATTCTGTGCATGAAATACACGGATGATATTTTTTTTCTTTTTCGGTGCTTCAGATTTGTTACCTTCTGTATTCACCGTTGTTGTCTTTTCTTCTGTTTTTGGAGTATCCAATTGTCTATATTGCTCCTTTCCCGATCTGTTGAATTTATCTTTTATCATTTCTATCGTCAAACCTCCTTACAGACGCCTGTATCATGCAGGTTATCTGCCGGATTCTTTTTCCAGCGCCTTCATGATCGCCTTTGCAAAATTTTCGTCCTGCACGGCAAGGCTGGCACGGAATTCTTTGCCCATTGCTCTGCCCAGGCTCTCTTTGTCTGAAAGGAAATATAACGGAACTTCATAATAGGTACACATATTCCGAAATTTCTTTTTTGTGTTTTCGGAGGCATCATCTGCCACCAGTGCCAGGAAACCTTTTCCTGTTTTTACGGATTTCTCTGTGGAAAATTCTCCGCTCACTGTTTTTCCTGCTTTTGTCGCAAGTCCGATGAGTGATAAAACCTTATTGTTTTTCAATTGATTCAAACTCCTTTTTGAGGTTCTGATACACTTCATCCGGAACTGCCATTTTCAAGGAACGCTCCAGGCCATGGTTTTTGATAGCCTTTTCCAGGCATTCCTCTGAGAAACAAAGGTATGCGCCGCGTCCGTTTTTCTTACCTGTAGCGTCCAGGATGATCTCATTCTCTGATGTCCTGAGAACTCGTATCATTTCCTTTTTGCTTTTCATTTCCCTGCAGCCGGTACACTGACGCATGGGAATCTTGGTTCTCGTTTTCATTATTCTTCGGCATCTCCATCTGCTGTTTCTTCAGCTTCTGTTTCTGTCTCTTCTGTATCTTCCTCTGTTTCTTCAAGCTCTTCGGAAACAGCCTCTTCTGTCATTTCTTCCTCTGCTTCCTCGTGTTCCTCATCGTAATCATCGTAGAAGTCACCGGACTCTCTTGCCTGTGTCTCGCTCTTGATGTCGATCTTGAAGCCTGTAAGTCTTGCAGCAAGACGTGCGTTCTGTCCTTCCTTACCGATAGCAAGGGAAAGCTGGTAATCCGGAACTACGACCAGTGCGGTCTTCTCATCCGGGTCAGCCATAACTGCGATAACCTTTGCAGGGCTTAATGCATTCTCGATAAGGATCGCCGGGTTCTCATCCCAGTTGATGATATCGATCTTCTCACCGTGAAGCTCGTTAACAACTGCACCTACACGTGCACCGTTCATACCAACGCATGCTCCCACAGCATCTACATCCGGATCGTTGCTCCATACAGCGATCTTGGTACGGGAGCCTGCCTCACGGGCAATGCTCTTGATCTCAACGGTACCGTCTCTTACCTCTGCAACCTCGGACTCGAAAAGTCTCTTTACAAGACCGGGATGTGTTCTGGAAACCAGGATACGCGGTCCCTTCGGTGTATCCTTAACTTCAAGAATGTAAACTTTTACTCTCTCAGTTGGCTGGAAGGTCTCACCCTTTACCTGTTCGTTCTCTGTAAGTACTGCGTCTGCCTTACCAAGGTTGATGCTGACATTTTTGCCCATTACTCTCTGAACAATACCGGTTACCACTTCTTTTTCGATTCCATAGTACTGATCGTAAAGAACTTTACGCTCTTCCTCACGGATTTTCTGAAGAATGACATTCTTTGCATTCTGGGTTGCGATACGTCCGAATTCCTTGGACTGGATCTCAACCTTCATAACATCACCGATCTCTGCGTTCGTGTTTGTTTTCTGTGCATCCACCAGAGAAATCTCCAGCGCCGGATCCTCCACATGCTCTACAACAGTTCTGTCAGCGTAAACACTGAAGTCACAGGTCTCCGGATCGATCATAACGTGAACGTTATCTGCCTTTCCGAAATGGTTCTTACATGCCTGGATCAGTGACTGCTCAATTGCCTCCAGCAGTGTATCCTTACTGATGTTTTTCTCTTTTTCGAGAACGTCCAGCGCATCTCTTAAATCTCTGCTCATTTTTCTTTTTTCCTCCTGAATTTTACAGATTCGATTCTCTTTTAGAATTCGATCGCGAGACGAATCAGGGCAATATCTTTTTTATCAAAGGTACGTTCTGTGCCGTCTTCATCGATTGTCACACTGTTACTATCATATGCATTTAAAATACCGCAGAATTCTTTCTGTTTCTCGATGGGCCGGTAGGTACGGATCTCCACCAGCTTGCCAAGGCTTCTCTTAAAGTCTTTTTCTTTTTTAAGAGGCCGGTCAAGTCCCGGAGAACTGATCTCCATAATGTAGCTGTCCTCGATGAAATCCTGCTCATCCAGTATATCGCTGAATGCACGGCTTACGTCCTCGCAGTCATTGACTGTGATTCCGCCCGGTTTGTCGATATAGCCTCTGAGATACCAGGTTCCGGCTTCCTTGACATACTCCACATCTACCAGTTCAAAGCCCCTGGACTCCACGATCGGTGTAAGGATCGCCTCTGTCTTCTGTTCATATTCTTCCCGTCTGCTCATGCTTCCCACCTGCCTTTCCTATTTCTGCCTATTTCTGAACAAATTCCTTCTCAACAAATAGGAGCGGGCTCTCGCCCACTCCTATGCCAACAAGTTCTTAGTTTCGTTCATTGTAACACCAATGTCTGTTAAATGCAAGTATTAATTGCGATTTGAATTTCTGTTTATCTTTTACAGGATTTCTCCCGCTTTATAGCATGCTGCTATATAATCTCTCGGCTGATAATAAAAATCTGTATTATAGTCCGAAATATGTGCATCAATCCAGGAATGATAAATATCCCATATTCCTTTTTCGATTTCCGCATCATCATATATGTCTTCTATTAATCGCTCATATACTTCTCCAATATCCCAGTAATCCGGAACCGTATATCTGCACATGGATACATTGTCAAATTTTCCTTCTGGAATATTGCATTGCTCCATAAACTCTGCTGCAACTTTTTGTATTGGCTCACAGTGAAATACATCCGCATAATCGTATATTCTCTTTATGTTTTCTCTGCCAAGATAATCTGTGATTTCCCGCCGATGTTGTTTTCTGTTTCGTCCTATATACTCAATCAGGCTACAGGTAAAAAATAAATTGTTATTATTTTTTTTCGCCATATACGACCTCACTTCCTGCAAATTCCAAAGTATCCAATGCCGAAACTGTATGAAAACTGATCTGATGTGTGGGGTACTTAAATTTTACCAGTTCCCAGAAAGCAGATCTTGAGATCTTACCATCCAGATAGTTTTGCAGGTAATTGTAGATCGTATCATCTGCCATCGGTCCTTCCACAATATCATACTGATGTGCTTGTCCACTTCGACAGGAAATAATAAAGTCCAGCCATTCTTCTGTCATTTTCTCAAATCTAAGAATTTTTAATTCTGTATTTTCTGTATACTCGTACCTGTTAATGTATCCCTTTTCTCCATACCTTGTCGCCCACCGTTCTGCCTGTTTTTCGATGTTCGTACAATAGAAGCCAAAGTAGAAATCTTTGTTAAATCGGGCTTTTCTGATT
Source organism: Blautia fusiformis (assembly GCF_020686995.1). NCBI lineage: Bacteria > Bacillati > Bacillota > Clostridia > Lachnospirales > Lachnospiraceae > Blautia > Blautia fusiformis. Next base: position 135,495 of record NZ_JAJEPT010000004.1, on the reverse strand, counting down.
TCCGGATACTCTACTATATCTTTACTTCCATGATATAAAGTCATATGCACTCCTTTTCAGATTGGACTTAACACAATAGTTTCCTGGAGCTATTATAACAAATGTGTATCGAAAATCGCAATATATTTTACTCTCACAAGAGCATCTATATCACGACACTCTCCCATTCTCCATCTCATACACCACATCCGCTACTTTCATCGTAGAAGTTCTGTGTGACACCAGCACGACGGTACGGTTGGCTTTATCTTCCTTCAGGGATTTCAGGATGATGCCTTCGTTCAGGGAATCCAGATTGGAGGTTGGCTCGTCCAGAAGAAGGCTACCAGCGCGGTTCCTTCCACTACGGGGTCCTGATGCCGGATAAAGTATTCAAAAACGCCGGTTGGGATCCGGGGATTTCCGTTTTCTTCTTCGGCTTTTACCCAGCCGGTTTCTGGGTCCACATACCAGAGAACAGTTTTTTTCCTCCGGTGCTGTGCAGAACAGTTCAAAATAGCTGTCCTCTTTTTTTACATGAAGGCGGATCTGTTCTTTATAATTCTTAAATTCACCGGCCAGTCTTCTTGGACAGGTTATTTCCATGTAGTAGATTCCCATGAGAAAGGAGTATTCCCCCGGCTCATAGCGGTATCTGAGGTCTGTGTTCCGAAGAGCATGCTCAAAGGTGCTTCCGTAATTTACAAAATTGCAGATCTGCTGCACGGTCTCATCGCTTACCACGTGCTCCATGCGGCAGGCATCTTCTTCTGCAATGCGGCTTTCTACTCCTACATATTCCAGAAGCTGGGTGAAGGTTTCATGGCGGTGGCGGCATTCCTCGCCCCGGATCCGTCCCAGCTCTGTGGGGCAGACGCAGATGTTTTTTTCTTCGATTTTTACGTAGCCCTGGGCGGTCAACTGTTTCAGACAGGCCAGAACCTCCCGTCTGCTCATCTTCATCCGCCCGCAAATCTCGGAGATTCCGATCAGGGCGTCCTTTTTTGCAAGAGAGCAAAGCTCCTCCAGTATGTCTTCCTCGATTTCTCTTTTGGATAAGGGTATGCTGTGGCCCAGCTCTTCTGTGGATTCATATGTTATTTTTGTCATTGTTTTTTTCTGAACCTGTTTTATATTTGCGGCTGTGTTAGCTCAGTCTAACTCATTATAAAAGATGGCTCATATTTCTGTCAAGAGGGCAAAAAAATCCCCACCGGTCGGGTTAATTGTACCTGATCGGTGGGAAGTATATATTCTGTAAAATTGTATTCTCTTTATTTACGTCCAGTCGCTCTCCGCTTCTGCCAGCTTCTCCCTCAATGTTTTCTCAAGAGCCACAAAAGCCGGAATAAAGCTGTCGCGGATGAGCAGGATCATCTCATCTACTTCCTGCTCATTATATATATGGACAGATGTGTTACGCTTTTTCAGCATGAGCAGCCACACTGCTGAATCGTTTACGAAGCCCAGCTTATAGCCAAGCTGCAGGATTTCTCTCGGTGAACCGGTGTCTGCTCCTTCTGCCCCGTGGAGTCGCAGGATCTCCTGAAGAGCTTTCCAGGCAAGCTCGAAAGTCAGGTTGAACTGTCCGATCACGCCGGTTCTGTAAATATCGTTGTTATCCGCAAGTTTGAAATCTGCATTTCTTAATATAGTAAGACAATTAGAAAAATTATCAAGCTTTTTCATAGATCACAACTCCATCCTTTTTAATTTCTTTTTTGAGTTCTTCAGAAATTGAAGCATCTGCATTAATTACATCAAACATCAGAAGTGAATGGATATTTTCTTTGATATCCCAGTAAAAGGAATCAAAATCTCCTCCATATACAGCAATATCTACATCACTTCTTTCTGTATTGTTTCCTCTTGCACGGGACCCAAAGAGGATGATCTTTCTGACAGAATGTTTTGTGGCAAATGAAAATAGTTCTCTTATAACTCTTTCCGGAAGATCATATCGCATTTTTAACGCCTCCCATTTTCATATAACCCTATCATATCCTATCTGCCAGTTATCCGCAATCCTCTTCGCGTCTTTTATACCCTCGGCTTCACACCCTTCGTATCTCTCTTAGCCAGCTTAACTTTATTCAGCACATACGGCTTATCATGATATTCAATGGCATATTCTTGGCGGCTTTCCAGGAGATAAGCGTGGTGAATGCGGTCTTCACCGGTAAGCTTCATGCCGCGGACACCCATAGCGTTTTTCTTAGTGACGGAGATCTCGGTTTTCATGATACGGAGAAAGTAACCCTTTTCAGACTGGAACACAACCTGATCCATCTCATCGGCTGCTCCTACGAATACCAGGCGGTCATCCTCTGCAAGCTTGGTGGAAACAATGGTACGCTTGGAAGCACGGAACTCTTCTCCTTTTACCAGCTTGCACATGCCGTTCTCTGTAACAAAGAGCACTGTGGAGGCTGCCACCTGGCTCAGCGGTGCCACATAAAGGATTTGCTCGGAAGTACTATCATAATTACCCAGATTATCTGCCGGAACACCTTTATCACGGAAACGTACCAGCGGGATATCCTCTGCCTTCACGGTGTGAAGCTTGCCGGTATCTGTAAAGATACAGATCTTGTCCGTATTCATGCAGGTAAAGACATAGCGGCTCTCTGCATGAGCGGCATCCTTATTACGCTCGTAGGCATTCTTGTCAATGAGACGCATATATCCGAAACGATCCATCAGGAAGCAGACTTCGGTCTCTTCCATCTTCTTCTCCTCATAAACAGCTTCCTCGGCGTTTTCAATGGAAGTCTTACGCTTACTGCCGTATTCCTTCTTGATCTGATCCAGTTCACCCATGATCACTGCTGCCATGGAGTCATAATTATTCAGGATATCCTCATAAGCAGCAATGTTCTTCATGGTTTCCTCATGCTCCTTCATCAGAGCATCGATTTCCAGACCGATCAGCTTGTAAAGACGCATATCCAGGATAGCTGTGGCCTGTTTCTCTGTGAATTTCAAGGATTTTGCCGCTTTTTCGGATGTCTTGGTCTTGAATTTAATCCCTTCTGTGATACCGTCGGTCAGACATTTCTTTACCTGGTCACGGCTCTTGCTGCCACGGAGGATCTCGATGATCAGGTCAATGACATCGCAAGCCTTGATCAGACCTTCCTGGATCTCACGTTTCTCCTGCTCTTTGGCAAGAAGGGTGGTGTACTTCCTGGAATTTACCTCAAATACAAAGTCCACATGGTGAGCAATGATCTGCTTCAGTCCCAGTGTTTCCGGTCTTCCGTCTGCAACTGCCAGCATGTTGACACCGAAAGTATCCTCCAGTCGGGTCTTCTTATAGAGCATGTTGGTAAGGTTCTCCACGTCTGCATCGCGCTTCAGTTCCAGAACGATACGGATTCCCTCCTTGGAAGACTGGTTGGAAATATCCACGATATCTGTGGTCTTCTTGGTCTCTACCAGGGTTGCGATATCATTAAGGAATTTTCCGATGTTTGCACCGATCATGGTGTAAGGAATCTCTGTGATCACCAGCTGCTGGCGACCGCCCTTCAGCTTCTCTATTTCCACCCGTCCACGGATACGGAGCTTACCTGTTCCAGATTCATAGATCTTTACAAGGTCGTCCTTATTTACTACGATACCACCTGTCGGAAAATCCGGGCCCTTGAGATAACGCATCAGCCCACGGGTGCTGATATCATTATTCTTCATGTATGCCTTCACAGCATCCACCACTTCGCCCAGGTTATGCGGCGGGATACTGGTAGCCATACCAACGGCGATTCCGTCTGCTCCGTTTACAAGGAGATTTGGGATACGCACCGGAAGTACTACCGGCTCCTTCTCTGTTTCATCGAAGTTCGGCATAAAGTCCACAACGTTCTTATCCAGATCTTCCAGAAAAACCGCCTGGGTCAGCTTCTCCAGGCGGGCCTCTGTGTATCGCATGGCTGCGGCTCCGTCGCCTTCAATGGAACCAAAGTTTCCATGTCCGTCCACCAGTGTACGACCCTTTTTAAATTCCTGCGCCATGACTACAAGCGCATCATAAATGGAGCTGTCACCGTGGGGATGATATTTACCCATAGTATCTCCCACGATACGGGCACATTTACGGTACGGGCGGTCGTAACGGATGCCAAGCTCATACATATCGTAAAGGGTACGGCGCTGTACCGGCTTCAGTCCGTCACGTACATCCGGCAGTGCTCTGGAAATGATAACGCTCATGGCGTAATCAATATATGATTTCTGCATGATCTCCGCATAATCGGTGCGGATGATATTGTCCTGTTTCGTATTCATAGTTTATTCTCCCAATCAAATATCCAGCTCTGCATCTGTTGCATGCTCATAGATAAAGGCCTTACGTGGCGGAACATCGCTTCCCATCAGGATCTCTGTCACATCGGAGGCCATGCGGGCATCTTCGATCTCCACACGCTTCATCATTCTTGTCTCAGGGTTCAGGGTAGTCTCCCAGAGCTGCTGGGCGTCCATCTCACCGAGACCTTTGTATCTCTGGAGCGTGAAGCTTCCCGGTTTATGGCTCTTACGGTATTTCTCAAGAGCCTTGTCATCGTAGAGATATTCCTCCTGCCCCTTCTTCGGCATTACCTTATAAAGAGGTGGCATGGCAATATACACATGTCCCTCATAGATAAGCTCCGGCATAAAACGGTAAAACAAGGTCAGAAGCAGAGTAGAGATATGAGCACCATCCACATCCGCATCGGCCATGATCACGATCTTGTCATAACGAAGCTTCGTGATATCAAAATCATTTCCGTAGCCTTCGGAAAAACCGCAGCCAAAGGCATTGATCATAGTCTTGATCTCTGCGTTGGCCAGCACCTTGTCGATGGTAGCCTTCTCTACGTTGAGGATCTTACCGCGGATCGGAAGGATCGCCTGATAGTTACGGTCTCTGGCTGTCTTGGCCGAACCGCCGGCGGAATCTCCCTCTACGATAAAGATCTCACACAGTGACGGATCCTTTTTCTCACAGTTGGCCAGCTTGCCGTTGGAATCAAAAGAGTATTTCTGTTTGGTGAGAAGGTTTGTCTTGGCACGCTCCTCGGTCTTACGGATCTTGGCCGCCTTTTCCGCACAGGAAAGGACGATCTTCAGTGTTTCCAGATTTCGGTCAAAAAACAGTACCAGCTGTTCTCCTGCTACCTTGCCGGTGGCTCTGGATGCGTCCTGGTTATCCAGCTTGGTCTTGGTCTGTCCCTCAAAGCGGGGTGCCGGATGTTTGATGGAGACTACAGCAGTCATTCCGTTTCGGATATCTGCACCTGTAAAATTGGGGTCTTTATCCTTCAGTACACCGATCTCACGTGCATAGGTGTTCATTACCGTTGTGAAGGTAGTCTTAAATCCGGTCAGATGAGTTCCTCCCTCTGCATTGTAGATATTATTGCAGAATCCTAGAACGTTCTCACGGAACTCATTGGTAAACTGAAAAGCAACCTCCACCTGGATCCCGTCTGCCTCTCCTTTAAAATAAACCGGATCATGGAGAGGCTGTGCATTTTTGTTAAGGTCACGGATAAAGCCTACGATCCCCTCCGGCTCATGATACTCGATATCCTCAGGAGTGTCCCCTCTTCGATCCTCAAAATGGATGGTAAGCTCCGGATTCAGATAGGCAGTCTCATGAAGACGGCTCTTTACATCCGCTGCTCCAAATCTTGTTTTCTCAAAAATCTCCGGATCCGGAAGGAAATTCACACAGGTTCCGGTACCTCTGGTCTTCCCTAATTTGGGGAGAAGTCCTGCTTCCAGTTCAATGGTAGGGATTCCTCTCTCATAGTGGTCATGATGTATATAGCCATCACGGCTGATCTTAATATCCAGATACGTAGATAATGCGTTCACTACGGAAGAACCTACACCATGAAGTCCGCCGCTTGTCTTATATGCGGAATTGTCAAACTTACCGCCTGCATGAAGGGTTGTAAAAACAAGACGCTCCGCAGATATTCCCTTGGCATGCATATCCACCGGGATCCCTCGTCCATTATCCTCTACTGTACAGGAACCGTCCTTCTCAAGAACTACATGGATACGGCTGCAGTACCCTGCAAGGTGCTCATCCACCGCATTGTCTACGATCTCATATATCAGATGGTTCAGTCCCTTTCTGGATACGCTTCCGATATACATACCGGGGCGCTTTCGCACGGCCTCGAGGCCCTCCAGGACAGAGATACTGCCCGCATCATAAGTGTCTTTTTTTGCCATTCCACTGATTCCTTTCTTTTTTATATTCGAACATTTGTTTGTATTATACTCAAAATATATGTACTTGTAAAGTCCACATGATCATCTTTTCTCTGCAATTTTTCCAAAAGATACGCGTGGCAGTTCAAGGAACCGGTCTTCCGAAAAATCGCTTTCTTCAGCCGCCACAGCCTATCTATTCTATCAAAAGTATCTGTAAACTTCAAGCAATTTGTGTCTGTCTGAATACAACAGGCGGAAACCCCTGCTTTTTATGAAAGCATGTTTTCCGCCTGTTTCTGATCATTTCAGGAAATTTTTTCCAGAAGCTTCTCCTCGCACAGGGGCCTGGAAAAATAATATCCCTGTATCATATCCACACCCCATTTTTCCAGAAGCTTTACCTCCTTTTCGGTCTCAGCGCCTTCTGCGATCACCTTATATCCCATATGCTGCAGGATCATGACAATGCTGCGATAAAAGGTAGCCGTCTGAGGATCGCTGCTGACCCCGGACAAAAGAGAACGGTCCATTTTTACTGCTGAAAACGGGATGCGAAGAACTGCGTTCAGATTTGCATAACCGGAACCGAAATCATCCAGGCACATGTGGATCCCCACTTCTGCAAAATCATCAATGGCTGTGCAGAAGCTTTCGCTGTATTCGGTTGCTACGTTTTCCGTGATCTCAAACTGAAAATATCCCGGATCTAATCCATACCCCTGTATGATCCCGATAAGCACATGGCTGTATCCGGGTTTCATCAGTTCGGAAGGAGAAAGATTGAATTTCACATTCCGGATCTTCTTCATGATATATTCATGTTCTTTTATAAAACGGCAGACCTTGTGAAGCTGAAGACATCCCACTGCAGAGATCATTCCCTGTTTTTCCGCGATCCCGATAAACACATCCGGCGGGATCATTCCCAGAACAGGATGTTTCAGCCGGCTCAGTGCCTCCAGAGTAATAAAATCCTGGTTTTTTATAGAATATACCGGCTGATAATATACTTCAAACAGATCCTCTTTCACAGCCTTCTGAAGAAAATGCTCCACTTCCTGCTCATAGCGGAAGCCCTCCAGGATCTTGCTGTCCGACTGGATCAGGACCGTATCCTGACGGTTCTGTATCAGAGAGATCATATATTCAATATAAGAAAGAATACTATCCTCTTTTTCCAGTTTTTCCGCATTCATGATCCCGCAGATTGCAGCATGGAACGACACCTTTTCGTTTTCGATAAAAAACGGCTTTTTCAGAAATTCTTCTATGCCGTCTCTGGCTTTTTCATAATCTGTCAGCGAGTCCAGCACTGCCAGAAAGCAATTGCCTGTGATACGAAAGATCTGCACTGAATCCGTGATCTCCCGAAATCCCTTCGCCGCCCGGATCAGCAGCTGATCTCCTACTCTGGTACCGTAGATCCGGTTGATCTGCTTCATATTGCGGGCATCCACAGCAAGCAGATGAAAGCTTTCTTTTCGATAGAGCTTTTCTCCGATCCATTTGTCAAAATACTGTTTGTCAAATAAACCTGTCATACTGTCCGTATATTCACCTGGATTGTTCATAGTAAGATAGATCAGCCAAAGTCCTACAGAAAGTCCGAAGCCGGTAAGCAGTATTCTTTCCGCGGCAATCTGGAGAAACAGGCAGGCTGCTTCGATAAACCAAAATCTCCATATGGTGCGCCGTATTTCTTTTTCTGCTGTTTTTCCATAAAGTAACATAAATGCAACGATCACCAGCATAAAAATGAATACATATCCATAGAGCAGAAAATGAAAACTTCCCCGGATAAATCTACCTTCCTGGTCAAAATAAAAAAGCCATCCCGTCCGTAAGTTTGCTGTAACTGCCAGCAGCATTGCAGCCGGCAGGACCACCCAGCCGGTTTTCAGCCATTTATACTTCTCCTTCTGTCTTCCGGTGATGATCCGAATGTAGCAGAAAAGCCCGTAGGTAAGTATGACATCACAGAAATAATAGAGCGTCAGGACCAGCGCTGACATTCTGCAACCTTCGCTGCTGCCGCCTCCCGCGATCACCGCACTCAGCATATCCAGCAGCACGTAAACGCCGCTGAAAGCCAGAAAACATACAAAATTCCTGTTTTCCGCATTGTTCAGTCTTTTATGAGAAAAATAATGTATCGCGATCATCGTCACCAAAACAAGGGATGTGATCTGAAAACAGTTAATATACTCCATTTTTCAAATCCCCCTTCTTTTTGTTCTCATAAAGCTTCCTGTCTGCCTCATATTTCCATTCTCCCATGGATTTCAGAGAGCCATCCTTATTTCGCAGATGGCTGCATCCCAGGGACAACGAAAAACGATGTCTGCATCCTCTCCCGATATTCCGGAGTTCTTCTTTCAGGCGTTCCGACCAGAATTCGTCCGGTACTTCCGGATCATAGACCAGAACCGCAAATTCATCCCCGCCGATGCGGTAGCAGGTTCCTTTTTCCCGGAAAACGTTCTCCACACATCTGGCCGAGATCACCACCATCTCGTCTCCTGCAGCCCGTCCGTATTCTTCGTTGATCACGCGAAGCTGATCGATATCGATATACATAAGAAGGATATCCCGGTATCTGCCCATATCTGCGGAAATACTTTCCAGTTTTTTCTCAAAATTGGCTCTCGTCTCAAGTCCTGTCATCCCATCCTCTCTGGACAGTCGTTCGTAAGCCTGGGATTCCAGACGGTAACGGACGTTGTCTGCCATCATCATGACTGCGTCTGCAATGACCAGCACAAGAAACACAAGATTTCCCAATTCAAAAATGGATCCATAGTAGGAAATCTCGAACAGCCAGTACAGGATCAGCGCTATGATACCGCTTGCTCCCACGATGATATATGCAATGAGAAGCAAATGTATCTCACGCTGTTTATGCTTCCGGTACTCCCGGATCAGAAGTACCGCTGATATCAGGACCCACACAAACAGCAGGATATGTGTTACAAACAGCATATCCTTAAATTCAAAGGCTCCCAGGATCACCAGAACTCCCTGTAAAACAGCATTCAGATAAAATGTAAAGATTCCAAGATCCAGGAGCCTGTATTTTTTCATGTTTCCGATATTCTGCAAAAAACGCAGCATCGGAACTGCCAGCAGCATGAACATATAAAAAGAAATGAGACATAATACTTCGGGGCATCTACTGTAGCTTTGTGCCAGTGATGAGTCCGTCACCAGCCAGATACTGCACATCATAAGGAACAGTGCCACATCCCGGAACCGTCTGTCCGGCATCTGCCTTATTCTCATATAGATGCAGATGCACAGGGCGATCATACTTAATACGATCATGATCGTTGCCGCCCCTAAAGGAATGGCTGCTTTTCTGATCTGATACCAGGCTATTGCACTTCCAGTTCCTATGCATACCGGCTCTATAACATATTTTCCTCTCTGAGGCGCAGAATAGCTGAACGTCAGGACTTTTCCCTCTGTGTCATTACCCAGAGCGGCGATGCACTGCACCTTGGAACGCATCTGCACATTTTTGGAAAACATGGCCTCCTTATATTCATACAGGATCTTTCCATTCAGGCGTATCACCAGATCGTACTGGGCTCCTGTAGAAACCACGGTCATTCCTCTGCTTTCCGCTCCCAGACTTTCATTGTACAGGATCAGCTTTTCACCTGTTTTTGCCGGAATTTCCGCAGGCAGGGTGATCTCCTGTTTTTTTCCGTCTTTTATGTAGTACCATCCTTTGTTAAGAAGCTGTACACTGTCCTGCTTCTGGATCAGCCCCCCTGTGTGGATCGCCGCAAAGATCGCGCCAAAAACCAGCAGTACCACAAAAAAAAGAAAGGATTCTCCCTTCCATATCAAATTTTTCTTTTTTCTGTAATCCATACTCTTCCTCTTTATATTTTTTTATTCCATTTCGTTTTGTATCTATCATATCATCAATCGATTTTTCCGTCAAAAAAATTGTCAAAAAACAGGGTGAAAATTTTTTTCAAAAAAAGAAAAAAAGTGCTTGCATTTTGTAAGAAAGTATTATATACTAACGAAGTCGGTTGCGGGAAACAACAGAAATCAAGAGCAAACGACACAAATGAATATGGCCAGTTGGTCAAGGGGTTAAGACGCCGCCCTCTCACGGCGGAAACACGGGTTCGATTCCCGTACTGGCTATCAACTAAAAGCAGTTAGGATTTTTATTCTGACTGCTTTTTTGTGATTGTTATACTTCACTTTTTCCTGTTATCGCTATCAAACGTTGCTCTGAACATTGCATATAAAAATTTCGTTCTTCCTGTTTATCTGTTTTCTGTATTTTCACATATATTATTTTGCATTTCTTTCTCTTCTGTTTTATAATTTCCCCTGAAAATACTTAAGATAAGGGGTGACTTCTCATGCATCACAAACATTCTTTTCGCAGAAAGCTGCAGACATTTTTTCTTTCTCTGCTGCTTGTTCTGCTAACAGTCGCAGGAGTTCCCTCTGCTGCTTACACAGCCGAGGCTGCTTCTGCTGACACAACAATGGCTGTACACTTTCTGGATGTAGGGCAGGGGCTTTCAATCCTGGTCCAGTCACAGGGGCAGAATCTCCTGTATGACGGCGGTGACCGAGGACATTCCAGTTTCGTGGTTTCCTATCTGCAGAAACAGAATATTTCCATCATTGACTATATGATCTCCTCCCATTATGACGAGGACCATGTGGCTGGTCTTGTAGGATGCCTGGACAGCTTTTCCGTAAAAAATGTGATCGGTGCAGATTATGTACAGGATACAAAGATCTATCAATCTTTTGAAAACAGTGTTGCCGCTCAGGGATTAACTGTGCAGCATCCGGAGCCCGGAACGGATTTTACTTTCGGAAGCGGGAAATTTACGGTGCTTTCTCCTCAATCGATCAGCAGCAACGATAACGACAATTCTGTTGCGATCCGGCTGGAAAACGGAAATAACCATTTTCTTTTTACTGGGGATGCAGAATCTGCCGGGGAGGAAGCGATCTGCAATCTGGGACTTGATCTTTCCTGCGATGTGATCGTTCCGGGACATCACGGTTCTGCCACTGCCACCACCTGGGATCTGCTCCAGCAGACTGTTCCGGAATATGCAGTGATCAGCTGCGGCGCCGGTAATTCCTACGGACATCCTCATAAGGATACCATGGATAAGCTTGCGGATATGGGAATACAGGTATTTCGTACTGATGAGCAGGGTACGGTGATCGCAGTCAGCGACGGAAGCAATATCCAGTGGAACCAGAGTCCCTGTAATGATTATTCTGCTGGAGATGAATCGGATACCGGCACACAGCCTTCCTCCGCTTATAAGGATTCCGGTGCGTCCGGCTATGGATCTTCTGATTCGGCTGCTGCAGATCCTCAGACCGGAGTGCAGGCCGATCCGGAGCCAGTGGGTGATATGGTCTGGATCTCCGCTACCGGAAGCAAGTACCACCGGATTCCTAACTGTGGAAATATGAATCCGGATAATGCCACAGAAATGACACGCTCCCAGGCTGAAGCTGCAGGGTATAAAGCCTGCAAGAAGTGTTATTAGAAACGCCCGCATGCTGTCAGGTTTTCTGAATATCATGCAGTATTGACGTAATATGGATAATCTTTGAGAACATTATTTAAGGACAGCTGTATCATAAATTGATATGACAGGCTGTCCTTTTCTTTTACTATTTTATAATATCCTCCGCCGGTTCAGCCGGTACGAAAACTCTCTTCTTTTCTTTTTTCTCCTTTTTTGCTGCCTTGGCCCGCTCGGTAGCCTCCCTGCAGAATTCCATCTGGGAATTTATCAGCGTTTTGCCACGTTTGTCCTGCTTCTCATACAAACCGGAGGGCTGCAGGATATGTGCTTTTACATTGTCACGGAATTCCAGATCCAGCACATGCATGATCTCTTCCTTGATCCGCTCATCTTCCACAGGGAAAACAATCTCCACACGACGGTCAAGGTTACGTGGCATCCAGTCCGCACTTCCCATATAAATTTCATCGGAACCGCCATTGCGGAAATAGAAAATACGGCTGTGCTCCAGGAAATTACCAACGATCGAACGCACGTGGATATTTTCGCTGATACCCGGAATGCCCACCTTCAGGCAGCAGATGCCGCGGATCAGAAGATCGATCCTGACCCCACAGGAAGAAGCATAATATAGCGCTGCAATGATCTCAGGGTCGCACAGAGAATTCATCTTTGCCGCAATGTGAGCCTCTTCTCCCTTTTTCGCATGCTCCGCTTCTCTTTCGATCATTTTTACAAAACGGTCCTTCATCCAAATCGGTGCAACGATCAGGCGATTCCAGCGCTTCGGCTCGGAATATCCAGAAAGCATGTTGAACACAGCAGTTGCATCCTCTCCAAACCGTTCGTCACAGGTAAATATACCACAGTCTGTATAAAGCTTGGCTGTGGAATCGTTATAGTTTCCGGTTGCCAGATGCACATATCTGCGGATCCCGTTTTCTTCTCTTCTCACAACAAGAGTTATCTTACTGTGTGTTTTCAGGCCCACCAGACCATAGATCACATGACAGCCTGCCTTTTCCAGCATTTTTGCCCAGACGATATTGTTTTCCTCATCAAAACGCGCTTTCAGCTCTACAAGAACAGAAACCTGCTTGCCGTTTTCTGCGGCCTGAGCAAGTGCCGCGATGATGGGTGAATTGCCGCTGACGCGATACAGGGTCTGCTTGATTGCCAGTACATCCGGGTCCTTTGCCGCCTGACGCACGAAATTCACCACCGGATCAAAGCTCATATACGGATGATGCAGGAACACATCACCCTCCCTGATCACCTGAAAAATATCTTTATCATTCTGAAATGCAGGCACTGCTGCCGGTTTGTATTTCGGTTCCTTGAACTGATCGTATCCGTCAATACCATAAACCTTCATCAGCATGGTCAGATCCAGCGGTCCGTTGATAAAAAAGATATCATCTCCATGAACCTGAAACTCCATTTTCAGAATATCCAGAAGCCGCGGATCCATCTTATCTTCCACTTCCAGGCGGATCACCTCTCCCCACTGGCGCTTTTTCAGCTGTTTCTGGATCTCAACCAGAAGATCCTCTGCCTCATCCTCGTCAATAGGAAGATCCGCATTACGCATGATCCTGTACGGATGGGCACAGATCACATCATAGCTTAAGAACAGCTTGTCGATGTTGCGCTCAATGATCTGTTCCAGAAGTGTTACGGTTGTATGGCCTTTTTTCTCAGATGGAATGATCACTACTCTCGGAAGTACAGAAGGCACCTGTACAGTGGCAAAATCAATCTCTTCTTTTCCTTTTTTGGTATCTTTTTTGGAAAGAAGTGCTCCGATATTCAACGTTTTATTACGGATCAGAGGAAACGGTCTGGAAGAATCCATTGCCATTGGTGTCAGGACCGGATATACATTGTCTTCAAAATACTGATCCACAAATTCTTTCTGCTTCTCGGAAAATGCCTCGTGCTCAAAGATCACATGAAGTCCTGCTTTTTCAAGTGCAGGGACCAGAGACCGGTTTAATGTACTGTACTGTACGTGAACAAGATCATGTGTCTGCCGGCTGATGGCTTTCAGCTGTTCCTTGGCTGTCATTCCTGCAATATCTGTTTTTTTGTACCCTGCATGAACCTGATCCTTCAGGGATGCAACACGGACCATATAAAATTCATCCAGATTGGATGAGGTGATACTCAAAAATTTCAGTCTCTCAAACAGAGGTAGATTTTTGTCTCTGGCTTCACTGAGCACACGATCATCAAATTTGATCCAGCTCAGCTCTCTGTTTACAAAATATTCCGATTTGTCAAATTCCTTAAATTTCATACAAAAACCTCCTCCGTTATCTTCTTCCCTTCCGTCTCATTACAAGCCGGATTCCAAACACCTCTTCAAAAAATTCTTTTTTATCTTTCAGAAGCCCCAGCTCCAGAGAAACATCCCTTGCGGAATCCACCACCAGGTAAAGGATCCTGTCTTTTAAGGTTACATTAAGCGCTTTTACCTTCTGGTAATGGCTTCTGTCCATAGCATTGGCCAGGCGGAGAATTGCGGTCAGCTTCGCAGTCAGGAGATAATTTTCCCTGCTCATGGATGTTTCACGGTTGATCTCTTTGTAGCAGCCGAATTCTCTGGTATTGTACCTCACCGCACTAGCGATCACCTGCCGCTCCTCTGTGGAAAGACCTATGATCTCCGTAGCCATGATGATCCGGTAAGAGCATTCTGCCACCTCACTCATACTGATATATTTTCCGCAGTCATGAAGAAGAACTGCGATCTGCAAAAGAAGCCGTTCACGTTTTCCCATGCCGTGGATCTTCCTTGTGCTGTCAAAAATATCCAGTGCCACATCGGTAGTTCCTGCAATGTGGTTCTTTCCACTGGAATACCTTTTGGCAATGTTCCTGGATGCCACCAGGATATCATTTTCAAAATTGTGTACACTTTTCAGATATTTATTTTTTTCCGCATAGTCATAGGCAATCCCGTCCAGAAGAGAAACACCCGGGATCCAGAGTGCTTCTGCCTGAAAGATTTCTATAAAATTTCGGATGATAACCATGTTCGGCACGATCAGAGACGCATATTCCGGTTCCAACTCCATGGATTCGGCAAGGTCATGATCGGACATGTTTACAATGGTCTCGTATTTCTTCAGGAATTCCTCCTTTGTGATGATATTCTCTCCGGATCTGTCCTGAAAGATCGTATCTGTGAGAAAATCTCCCATCAGGATCAGATTGGAGATTTCCTTGTCCTTAAGATAAAGACGTTGAAAGCTTATCAGATCATTTCGGATAAATTCCTCTATCAGCCGGTCATAATGTGGAGTTGTTTTCTCCAGTTCTTTCAGACGTTCGCGGATACGAAGACTTCCCATACGGATACTCTGGGTCAGCACCAGAGCATCTTTATCAAAGAGAGAGATCTGCAGATTTCCTCCTCCGATATCTAGGATCGCCGTCCCCTTCTGAATAGCCTTTTTGAAGCCGGATTCAATGGCAGCAATGGATTTATATCCCAGAAAATGCTGTTCCGCATTACTCAGGATCTCTACCCGGATACCAGTTCTCTGATAGATCTGCTCCAGGATGATCACCGGATTTTCCAGCTCACGGAGAGAGCTTGTTGCACACGCACGCCAGCTTTCTACCCCAAATTCAGCCATCATGCGTTTAAAATCATTAAGGATCTCGCAGAGCTCATCCACAGTCTCCATCTCTAGCCGTCCTGCAGCATAAGTTCCACGGCCCAGCTCCAGCTGGTAACGGACATCATTGATCTCCCGGAAGCCGATCCGCTTTGACATTTCAAAGATCTTCATACTGACTTCATAGGAGCCTATATCAATTGCTGCAAAGGTTGTCACCGCCATAGTTTTTCATCCTTTCCCCCAATACACAGGTAAACTATTTCTTTTTTTCTTCCTCTGTTCCCACAATGTAATCGATAAACTGCTGCGCTGCACGTCCGGTCAGTCCGCCATGAGAGATCTCCCACTGGTTGGCTTTCAGAAGCAGTTCCTCCTCCGGCATGGTAACTCCATAACGAGCTGCCAGTGTACGGACAATCTCCTGGAACTGTTTTTTGTCCGGTTTGCCAAAGTAGATACGGACGCCAAAACGATATACCAGGGAAAGCTTCTCCTGCACGGTGTCGGAGGAATGCAGATCATTGTCATCTGCGATCTCCAGCTTATCTGTGGCACGCTCACGGACAAGATTACGCCGGTTGCTTGTGGCATAGATCAGGACATTGTCCGGTTTTTTCTCAAGACCGCCCTCGATCACGGCTTTCAGGTATTTATATTCGATCTCAAATTCCTCAAAGGAAAGATCATCCATATAAATGATAAAACGATAGTTACGGTTTTTGATCTGGGCGATGACTTCATTAAGATCCTGGAACTGATGCTTATAGGCCTCAATGATACGAAGTCCCTGATCATAATACTGATTCAGGATTCCCTTGATACTGGAAGATTTACCGGTTCCCGCATCACCAAAGAGCAGACAGTTGTTCGCCTTTCTCCCCTGTACAAATGCCTCTGTATTATCAATGAGCTTTTTCTTGGCGATCTCATATCCTACCAGATCATCGATCTTCACATGTGCGATCCTTGTGATAGGCTGGATCTCCACCTTTCCCTCCTCATCGTGACCGATACGGAATGCCTTATGGAGACCAAGCTTGCCAACACCGAAATCTTTATAGAAGGATACCATATCATCCATAAATTCTTCGGTTGTGGTGGCTGCTGCCAGGGTTTTGCTCATCTGACAGATACGGTCACGGATCCTGGTATTAAAGAGCTTGCTGTTCTCATCCGGTGTCTGGTAATCACAGATCACCCTGCAGCATACAGTTCCGAACACTTTATCAAAGACCGTGATGTCAAAATCATACAATTCCTTGAAAATCTGGAAATCATTTTTTGCCAGGTCGTTAATGCTGCCCTTGATCGCTCCTCGTATCTCGCTTGCCATACTGAAAGCGTTCTCATGATTTACCAAAAGGAAGGTAAGATATGTATGCCAGATATTTCCGGAAAAACCGTACATTCCTGCCAGCTCCACCAGCCCGTTGACACTTTTGAAAAACTGGTCTTCTCTTGCCTTGAGTGCTTCTTCATCTGCTTCATAAAGATTAATAAGTTCTGTCATATCGTCCAGTATCTCACCGTTTGAAAATCCACGGTAAAGGATACATTCCTGAATTCTTGCCAACATAATAATTTAACTCCTCTGTATCTTAATAGTTTCCAAGAACACGGAGAACATTCGCCTCCGCCTCGATTCCTCTTAACGCATTCTCCACAGCGCTTTCGCCAAGTTTCCCTGTGAAATCCACGAAAAAACGGTATTCCCAGGATTTTCCCGGAATCGGACGGGATTCAATTTTGGTCATGTTCAGTCCGTTGTAGATAATATGGGAAAGCATGTTGTAAAGAGTTCCGCTTTCATGAGGCAGCTCAAAACAGATGCTGATCTTCCCGGCCTTTTCCTCGTATTCCGGTTTCCTGCTTACAATAATAAAACGTGTAGAGTTTGCTTTTTCTCTGCAGATATTTTCTGCAAGGACCTTCAGACCGAATACCTCACCAGCCTCACGGCTTGCGATAGCTGCCACGCCTTTGTCCCCCACCTCACTGACCTTTTTGGCCGCGCCTGCGGTGTTTTCCACTTCCTTCTTTTTCCAGGAAGGGTTTTCCTCCAGAAATGCCTTGCACTGGGCAAGCCCCTGAGGATGAGAGCAGACTTCCTTGATATCCCCTATCTGTGCATCCGGCATGCCCAGAAGCACATGATCCACACGGATGATCTGCTCGCCTACGATATACAGCTTGTACTCCATAAGAAGGTCATAGATATCAGCCACGATACCTGCAGTAGAATTCTCAATAGGAAGTACCGCATAATCGGCCTTGCCATGGGTTACATCCTCCATAGCTGTCCTCCATGTTTTTACATGGTAGCTTTCGATATTTTTCCCAAAGTACTGCCGCATAGCCGCATAGCTGTAGGCTCCCTCTACACCCTGGAACACAACCGTTGCGTTTTCAAGGGGAACATGCTTCACAGTTGTGAAATTGCGCTCTCCGTAAATCCCATGCTCTGTCAACAGCTGGTACTGTCTCTTACGGCTGATAGCCATGATCTGACGGAAAAGCTCCTGCACGCCGAGGCTGTTAAAGTCCCCGTGGGCCTTGTTTTTCAGCGTATGGATCTTCTGGCTCTCACGTGCCGGATCCAGTACCTGCTTACCGGTTTTTATTTTATATTCAGCGACTTCCTCACTCACCTTCATTCGTTTTTCAAAGAGACGTACAATCTCACTGTCGATCTCATCGATCTCGTCTCTGTATCTTTCCAAATCCGTCATTGGTTTCCTCCGTTATGTTTCCTGATAATTTCTGTAAGATCCCCCAGGAACGCCAGGGAACCAAAAGCAATGATCACATCCTCTTTTCCTGCCAGCTGATAGGCCTCTGCTACTGCGGCTTCGATGTTGTCAAAGGGCCTTACATCAGAATGAAATTCCCGCACCGCATCTGCCAGCTCCTGCGGGGTCAGAGCCCTGGGGTTATCCGGTGCCGCAATCGTCAGGATGGTATCTGCGTATTTTTCTGTTTTCCGGATGACCTTGCGGTAATCCTTGTCACGGAACATTCCCATGATGTAGATGATCCTTTTTCCCTTAAAATACCGTTCAATGGATGCAGCCAGCATGTCTGCCGCTGCAGGGTTATGAGCTCCATCAACCACAAAATCCGGTTCTGTCCCGAGAAGTGCAAATCTTCCCGGCCAGGTGGTACGTTTCAATCCATCCTGTCTCTGGACCAGTGTTGTGGGATATCCCTGTTCATTCAGGATTTCCAGTGCCCGGAGCGCTGCCACCGCATTTTCCTTCTGATAGGCACCTGCCAGGGATATTGTATATTTTTCTCCTTTATAAAGAAAGGTCTGGCCGGTTATGGATGCTTCCAGTACCTCTGCGCTGTCCCGGTCTGCTGCCTCGTATGGCACATTCTGTTCTGCGCATATTCTTCGTATGACCGCCTCTGCCTCCGGCTGCTGCTTTACAGTTACCATATGACTGTTCGGTTTAATGATGCCGGCCTTTTTTTCTGCTATCTCGCCCAGGGTATTTCCAAGAAATGCCGTATGATCCATACTGATGGATACCAGAATGGAAAGAACTGTAGTACTTATAATGTTGGTGGCATCCAGATCACCGCCCATACCAACTTCCATTAATACCAGATCGCATTTCTCATCCCGAAAATAAAGAAATGCGGCTGCAGTTTCAATTTCAAATACTGACGGATGCGGTTTTCCCTCTTTTACGATCTCATCGATCACCTCCGCGATCCTTGTCACATATGCTGCAAATTTCTCTCTGCTGACAGGTTCTCCGTTAACCTCCATCCTCTCTCTGTAGGAATAGACCGCCGGGGAAATATATCTTCCGACCCGGTAACCTGCACCTGATAAAGCGGAATACAGATATGCGATCACAGAACCCTTTCCGTTAGTTCCCGCTACATGAACATACTTCAGTTCATCCTGGGGATCTCCAAGCCGCCTCATCAGTTCTCTCATATTTTCCAGTCCCAGAACAATTCCCTTTTTCAATTCCGCAGCTCTGATGTAGGCACGACTTTCTTCATAATTCATCGTCTGTTTTCTCCTTCCGCATGTGTTGATGATCCATTACTGCTTTTTCACTTTGCAGTAATAATTTTGTTCATTATAACCCACGTGTATATTTTTTTCAAGGCAGGGAAGGCTATTAAAGACGCTTTTCCACGTTAAATATATTTAAAGTCCAGGCGGATATTCGCAGCCCCGCAGGGGACTTTCTTAATTCAGTTAAACTGACATTTTTCCGGAAAGCGCAGGATTTCTGCTGATGAGAAGGAGCTTTAAAATGCAAAAGAAGGATTTTTTTCTGTGTGGTTTTACAGGCTGGTGTCTGGAGATCTTATGGACAGGACTGCACTCTCTTGTCACCGGACATTTTACTATGATGGGCAAAACCTCTCTTCTGATGTTCCCTGTTTACGGACTTGCAGCACTGATCCGTCCGGCTTACTACAAGCTTGCCCGCTTTCCGGTTATGGTACGGGGGATCATTTACAGCTGCGGGATTTTTTTCGTGGAATTTTTAAGCGGATCTTTTTTTCAGAAGCTTCACATCTGTCCCTGGGATTATTCTCATGTTCCGCTTCAGTATAAAGGAGTGATCCGGCTGGACTATGCTCCTCTGTGGTTTTTTACCGGTCTCTTTTTCGAATGGCTTCTTCGACAAAATCCTCGGAAAGTCTCTTGAAAATCTCACAGTTATATTATATGATAACTGGAAGGAATCTTATTTCCAGTAAATAATTGGAGGTACAACATGAGACATTTAATGAGTCCATTGGATTTCTCGGTTGAAGAGCTTGATAAGCTTCTGAATCTCGCCGACGACATCGGGAAAAATCCAAAAAAGTATGCGCATACCTGTGATGATAAAAGGCTTGCGACATTGTTTTACGAACCAAGTACACGTACACGTTTAAGTTTCGAAGCAGCCATGATGAATCTTGGAGGAAAGGTTCTCGGTTTTTCTTCTGCTGATTCCAGCTCCGCATCCAAAGGCGAAAGCGTTGCCGATACTATTCGCGTTGTTTCCTGTTATGCAGATATCTGTGCTATGCGTCATCCGAAAGAGGGTGCTCCGCTTGTAGCTTCTATGTCATCCAATATTCCGGTGATCAATGCCGGTGATGGCGGCCACCAGCATCCTACCCAGACATTAACCGATCTTTTAACTATCCGCTCCCTGAAGGGCAGACTTGACAATATTACCATCGGCCTCTGCGGTGACCTGAAATTCGGCCGTACCGTTCACTCTCTGATCGAGGCTCTGGTCCGTTATGAAAATGTGAAATTTGTTCTGATTTCTCCGGAGGAGCTTCGTATTCCAAGCTATATCCGTGAGGATGTTCTGAAACGCAACAATGTCGAGTTTGTCGAGGAGGAACGTCTGGAGGATGCACTTCCGGATCTGGATATCCTGTACATGACCCGTGTTCAGAAGGAACGTTTCTTCAACGAAGAGGATTATGTCCGCATGAAAGATTTCTATGTTCTGGACAAACAGAAAATGGAGCTTGCACCGAAGGATATGTATGTCCTCCACCCACTCCCACGTGTTAACGAGATTTCTGTTGAAGTGGATTCTGATCCACGTGCCGCTTATTTCAAACAGGTCCAGTATGGTGTGTATGTCCGTATGGCCCTGATTCTTACATTACTGGAGGTGGAACTGCCATGTTAAACGTAGGTGCTCTTCGTGAGGGTTATGTTCTGGATCATATCAAAGCCGGCAAGGCAATGACGATCTATCATGACCTGAAGCTGGATAAGCTGGACTGTACGGTTGCTATCATCAAAAATGCCCGCAGCCAGAAAATGGGAAAAAAGGATATCATCAAGGTTGAATGCCCCATCGAGGATCTGGATCTGGATATCCTTGGTTTTATCGATCATAATATTACCGTAAATATCATCAAGGACGAAAAGATCGTTGCAAAGAAAGAGCTGAAGCTGCCGAAGCAGGTTGTGAACGTGATCAAGTGCAAGAATCCTCGCTGCATTACTTCCATCGAGCAGGGACTGGATCAGATTTTTGTTCTTGCAGATGAAGAGAATGAGGTTTACCGGTGTAAGTATTGCGAGGAGAAATATAGAGGTAAACGGAATAAATAGAGTTCATATGAGCATGATTAACAAACGGACGCGTCCGGTCCCCGCTTCGATATTTGGCTGTTTCGGAGCCTAGTAATACTAAGCCTGCGAAAGACTGCTAAAAACATTTTCTAAAATCATGAACTCGCTCCTGACGTCGCTCAGACAGCATGATTTTGAAAAATAACGCAGTCTCCCGCAGACCAAGTATTACTACGGCTCCTGCAAAGGCCTGAATATCGAAGCGGGAACCGAGCGCTGTGTTTTCATAGATTTTGAAATGGTGGGCTCCTGCTCATTGCTCCTCTGTTTTTTATTGTTGACTTTTTGTGTTAGATATTTTATTCTTTTAGAAACAGATTTGCATTTCCGGAAAGGATTGTCTGTATTACATTTTTTAGTTTTTCTATTTTTATTCTTATTATAATCTACCGATTCTGGTATTTTTTCATTTTATCAAGTTTACATACACATAGCTGTTGCGCAAAGGAAAATGTATTGTCTGTTTTTATTTTTTCTGTTATATTGTAATCAGACAATTTCTTTCTGATTTCCTTTTGCAGGAAGGATTTTTTATGACACAGAAAGAAATGATTACAAATGATAAAATCGGTTCTGCAACTGTATTTCAGCATGAAGATACGGTTCTAAAGACTGCCGCTCAATTCTTTGCCGAGGAGCTGATTCCTTATCTTGGCATTGATGGAAAGGTTGTATCTTCTGCTCCTACAGAGTCCATTGTTCTTAATCTTAAGAAATTCTACGAAGATATCAATCTCATCATGGAAGATGGTACGTGGAAACACTTTGAATTTCAGAGTAAGAATGAAGGGATTCCCGGTTTGAAGCGTTTTCGATCCTATGAAGCTGTGACCAGTTATCAGTATAGCGTTTCTATCACCACATACGTTCTTTATTCGGGAAATATCCGAAATCCGGTCACTTCATTTACTGAAGGAATAAATACTTATCGTATTATTCCGATCATAATGAAGAATCACAATGCAGATAGGCTGATTGAAACGCTGAAAGAGAAATTTTCCTCTGAAGACATTCTTACAAAGGCTGATCTCGTTCCATTAACACTTATCCCTCTGATGGATGGTCAACTTTCTCAAAAGGAACGGTTCCTTCAGGCATTCTCTCTGACCGAAAATACAAAAGATATTCCATCGGAAGATCTGCAGAAAATCGAGGCGATGCTCTATACTATGGCAGATAAGTTTCTTGAAAATGATGATTTTGAACATGTAAAGGAGTGTATTCGTATGACACGTTTGGGTCAGATGCTGTTTAATGATGGTTTTAATGATGGTTTCAACAATGGTTCCCAGAAAAAGCAGCTTGAAATTGCCAGAAATCTGATAGGAAAACTCAGTGATACTTCTATCGCTGAAACTACCGGTTTGTCTTTGGATGTGATTTTGGAGCTGAAAAAAGAAAAAACTATGAAACTATAAAAAGCTGTCATTCTTTATCAAAAAAGCAACTGATATTTCACAGATCAGATCTGCAAAATACAGTTGCTTTTATTATGTGCTTATTATCATACACAGTCAGACCGATAAGCCGGGTTATGTCGTTGGGTGATCATCTATCTAGGCCTTCCGTTGCCAGAAGGCTCCAGCGACCTACCTGAAAGCACGACGGGCCGCCGTATGGCTTTCTTCTCGGTCTTGCTTCGAATGGAGTTTACATGTGCCCGCTCTGTTACCACAGCGGCGGTAGTCTCTTACACTGCCTTTCCACCCTTACCCCGCAAAACGGGGCGGTTTATTTCTGTTGCACTGGTCTGGGAGTTACCTCCACCGGACGTTATCCGGCATCCTGCCCTGTGAAGCCCGGACTTTCCTCGTCTGGACCCTTTCGTCTGTCCAGCCGCGATCACCTGGCCTGGCTGCGCATCTGCTATTTTAACACAGGTGTATAGACTTGTAAAGTTGGAATTTTCTTGGTCTCCTATGTCTTTTACATGGAAATCCATCCAAATGCATTTGCCACAGAACTGAAAAGAATGATCGCCGCAAAGATTGGGCAAAGATACTGGATCATAAAATTAAAGATTCTTTTTCTGCGGAAAGTACCACCTTCCTGCAGTACTTCCTCTTCAATCTTCTTTGTACCAACTACTCTGGATATCAGAAGACAGGTAGCAATCGCTGCGATCGGCATCATGACAGAGTTCGTCAGGAAATCAAAGAAATCAAGGAACTGCATTCCAATGATCTTAACACACGCCAGAGGACCATAGCCAAGAGAAGAAAGACTTCCGAGAACAACCATGATAATTCCGACAAATACTGTTGCCTTCTTGCGTCCCCATTTCAGTTCATCCTGAAAAGTAGATACTGCACTCTCAGTCAATGCAATAGAACTGGTCAAGGCTGCACAGAGAACCAGTACAAAAAACAGGATTCCAACCAGAGTTCCAAATCCCATGCTTGCGAATACCTTCGGAATCGTAATAAACATCAGTGCCGGTCCCGCCTGTAACGTATCCGGATCTCCACCGGAGAATGCAAACACAGCCGGAATGATCATCAGACCTGCCATCATTGCGATCGCTGTGTCAAAAATTTCTACATTTTGTGTAGACCCTTCAATAGATACATCCTTTTTCATATAAGAACCAAAAGTTACCAGAATACCCATCGCGATCGACAGAGAATAAAACATCTGTCCCATTGCCGCAACCACTGTCATCCAGGAGAAGTTTTTGATATTTGGTATCAGAAAATATTTCACACCTTCCAGTGCTCCTGGCCTCGTTACCGAATAAATGACAATGACCACAGACAAGAATACCAGTATCGGCATCATTAATTTGGAAACTCGTTCCACGCCATTCTGCACACCTGCATAAATGATCACCAGCGTAAGCAGTGTAAAAAACAGGAAACAGGTTTCTGTAGAAAATCCATCCGCTATAAAAGCAGAAAAATATCCGTCTTCAGCAAGAGTCTGACTGCCTCCCTTTACATACTCCACCAAGTATTTAATTACCCAGCCACCGATCACGGAATAATACGGCACGATCAGAACCGGTATGATCGCATTGATCCAACCGCCCAAAGACAGCCACTTTGATTTACCAAAAGTTCCAAACGCACCTACCGGACTTTTCTTTGTCATACGTCCCAGAGCTGTCTCTGCCACGATCATAGAATATCCAAAGGTCAATGCCAAAATGATATAGATCAGTAAAAAAATTCCACCGCCGTACTTTGCCGCCAGATAAGGGAATCTCCATATATTCCCAAGCCCTACCGAAGCACCAGCTGCAGACAGTACAAATCCAATCTTCCCGGAAAATGTACTCCTCTCATGTTTATGTTTCTCCATAATTCTTCCTTTCCCGTCAC
This sequence comes from Blautia fusiformis, assembly GCF_020686995.1. Taxonomy (NCBI): domain Bacteria; kingdom Bacillati; phylum Bacillota; class Clostridia; order Lachnospirales; family Lachnospiraceae; genus Blautia; species Blautia fusiformis. The sequence goes on along the minus strand of NZ_JAJEPT010000004.1, from coordinate 110,702 downwards.
ATATTTGTTTTTTGTATTCTTTATGTCTTCTCAATTTCCGCTCATATGATAATACCATGCTTTTATCCCTCAGGCAAACAATATATTAAAAAAATACAGAGCCTATATTTCCTGAATTACTGTTCACTCCATTCTCAGTAACACGCTTCGCGGTGCACAGAATTTATGCTAATCACATAAATTCGCGCAGTATGGCTCGGGTTTTCTGTGACCTTCGCTCACAAAAAACACCTCGCGGAATATTACCAGTAAACAGTAATTTTCCTGTTCTGCATCCCACAACCATACTCTCCGCACATTTTATATTTTTCCTGCCAGCTGGATGCACCAGCCTGGGGGAGAGGATATCGGTTTGGGCTGCTGCGGAGGAGGGGTGATAACTACTTGGGCTGCGGGAGTCGGCGTTATTGCGGCAGGGTCAGCTGTCTGAGCCAACGGCGAGTTCTGGCCCTGCCGCAATGCTTTTAGCCGACTCACGGAGTCCTAGTAGTATCCCCCGACGGAGTCCCTGCCCGGACCGATATCCTCTCCCCCAGGCGTCCGTCGTCCGCCATCCGCCATCCATCATTCTGCTTCCACCACTTTCCCCAGCAGTATCCCCCCTACGCAACCATCCACTCTGACGTTATCGTCCAAACATTCGTTCGTAAATTAATTTCCTACCGGATCTCCAACGTCCACTCCCGCCGATCCACAACCTCACCGATCACCCCAGCCTGCAGACCAGCCGCATCCAGCCGCTTCATGATCTCCGGCACATCCCTCTCCGGAACCGCCGCCAGCAATCCCCCAGAAGTCTGCGGATCAAACACCAGATCCTCCCGCCAGAGCTCTGCCACACTTTTCACTCCGGTTTTCTCAGCAAACTCCCGGTTCCTGTAAGCCCCACCCGGAATCAATCCCATAGAAGCAAACTCCTCCACATCCGGAAGCACCGGCAGCTTCTCCGTATCGATCACAACCGTCCGGTCACTGGCCACAGCCATCTCCGTAGCATGTCCCCCAAGACCAAACCCCGTCACATCCGTACAGGCATGAACCTCAAACTCTTTAAAAACCTCACAGGCATCCCGGTTCAGTTTCTTCATGGAAGCCAAAACCGCCTTACGTGCACCTTCCGTCACCAGATCCGCCTTGATCGCCGTATTCACGATCCCCGCACCCAGCGCCTTCGTCAGGATCAGCTTATCTCCGGTCTGCGCTCCAAAATTCTTCCAGAACTTCCTCGGATCTACAAAACCCGTCACACTGAGCCCATACTTTGGTGTATCATCCTGGATCGTATGGCCACCGGCAAGAACCGCACCAGCCTCCATCACCTTATCTGCACCACCACGCAGGATCTCCCCGAGAATCTCCACATCCATATCCTTCGGAAACGCCACAATATTCAAAGCCGTCTTTGGAGTTCCACCCATAGCATATACATCACTCAACGCATTGGCCGCCGCGATCTGCCCGAAATCATAAGGATCATCTGCCACAGGCGTAAAAAAATCCAGTGTCTGGATCAGCGCCAGATCATCACTCACCCGGTAAACTGCAGCATCATCCGAAGTGTCCGTTCCAACCAGAAGATCCGGATCACAGAACTTTGGCAGCCCGCCAAGAACTCCCGCCAGAGTCCCCGGTCCTACCTTAGCTGCACAGCCACAGTTTGGAGCCAGTTTTGTCAATTGTATTTTTTCTTTCATGATCATTTTCCCTTTCCTTTAAGTCCTGTAAATCCCGTCATCCATCCGCAGCACCACAGAGGACTTTAACTTTTCCGATTCACACTCAAAAGGCTCCACACACCACAGATCCTATGCACAGAGAAATCCTAATCTTCTCATCTTTGTGCCAACCGATATCTGCATTGCATAGAGCCTTATATCTACACATAGCTTTTTTTATTCATACAATTAATTTATACATTAAAACAACTACCGCCAATAAACTCCCTCAGAAGCGAATTAAACGGAACACCCTCACTGGGCACCGGCACAAAATAATCCAGGAACTTCAAAAGCCGCTTCGCCTCCTGATACTCCGGTTCACTCTTGTCAATTCCAAAAAGCAGCGGTTCCGCATAAACCTTCAGGCAGGCAAGCTCATACACAAGAGCTGAATTAAACATCACATCTGCTTCCTCCTGGAACGGAAAAATATTCTGCTCCTCGCCTCTCCGTACAGAAGGCCACCTTGCAATGGTATCCTTTGCGGAAGTTCCACGTGTACGTGCATCACGGACAATTCGGCGTATCAGTCTTCCATCCGTTGTGGGGATCCGGTTATGCTCATCAATGTTCAGCTGTGTCAACGCACTGATATAGATCTTAAACTTACTCTCTTTTGGAAGGGCATAACTCAGCTTGTCATTAAGCCCGTGAATGCCTTCGATAACCAGGATATCATCTTTTCCAAGCTGAAGCTGGTCTCCCCGGTATTCCCTGCATCCGGTCTTGAAATTAAATGTAGGAAGATCCACGGTTTTTCCCGAAAGAAGATTCAGCATATCTTCATTAAACTGCTTCGTATCAATGGCTTCCAGACACTCATAATTCTTTTCTCCGAATTCATCCAACGGCGTATGTTCACGATCCACAAAATAGTTATCCACAGCAATGGGATGCGGCTTCAGACCATGAGCAGAAAGCTGAATAGATAATCTGTGAGAAAAACTGGTCTTTCCGGAAGAAGACGGACCTGCGATCATTACGAACTTTACATTGCCCCTTCTCCGGATCTCCTCGGCAATCGAAGAAATCTTGGCCTCATGGAGTGCCTCCTGGATCAGCATCAGGCTCTGCACACCTTCTCTTGTGATCCGGTCATTGAGATCTCCTACAGTGGCAACATCCAGCTTATCGCCCCACTCTTCCGATTCCTTCTGCACATGGAAGATCTTATCCTGGGGTTCAAAAGGCTCCAGCACATCCGGGTTCTTCTGTCTCGGAAGAATCAGCACAAAGCCTTCATCATAAAGCTGCAGATCAAAATACTTCACATAGCCGGTATCTGGTGCCATAAATCCGTAAAAATAATCCTCGAAATTTTCCAGGCTGTAAATATTCACTCTGGAAACCCGCCGATAACGGAACAGCTTTTCTTTATCATACATATGATGCCTGTGGAACATGGAAACGGCATCATCCGTGCTGACACTGCGTTTGCAGATCGGAAGCTTCCGGTCTACCAGTTCCCGCATCCGCACTTTTACCCGGTCAAGAAGCTCCTGATCCAGGGTAGCACTGCCTTTCATAGTAAAATAAAGAGCATTTCCAATAGAATAATGGATCACAACATGATCCACATTCTCTTTTCCAGCTACATCAAAAATTGCCTTCAAAAGAATAAAGATCGCACTTCTCCGATAGGTTTTTCGACCGGCACTGTCCTTTGCGGTTATAAATCCCAGTGTACAGTCATGCTGAAGCTTCTTGTGAAGCTCACGGAGCTTTCCGTTCTCAGTCACAAGGATCACCGGATACTCTGTTTTGCCCTCATAATCCCTTATGATCTCAGAATACGGTGTCATTTTGGGGTATTCCCTTGTTTCTCCGTTTATGGTCACTTTAATCATTGTCTGTTCCATAACGATCCCCTCCACAGGCTTATATATTTATACAGCTGCCCGATTTTTCGGACAGCCATGTGTTTCACAATTCATTTTTCCGAAACGGATAATCGTATTCCGTCCCACTACATATTCATGAATACAAACACTTTTTTGCAATCCGCTTTTACAAAACAATATATGGATTTTTCACACTGGCGCAGGTTGTCTTAAGCGCAGGGAATGCCGCATTCAGCTCCTTCTCCATAGCTTCCGCAAAAATATACTCCGTACCGTAATGTCCGGCATCTACAATCGCCAGACCATCTGCCATAGTATCAATGGCAGTATGATAATCAATATCTCCGGTCACATATACATCCGCACCGGCGGCCATTACATCACCGATCATACTCTTTCCGCTTCCTGTACAGATCGCCACAGTCTCGATCTTCCGATCCAGATCACCGTAAACCCGCACATCCGGAAGATGATTGCATTCTTTTACATATTTTCCAAACTCACCAAGAGTCATAACATGGGGAAGCTTTCCCACTCTTCCGAACCCCTCCGGCTGCTCCCCGGATCCATCGGTAACTGTAAGCACCCTTGTATCCTGAAGCTTCAGATGCTCTGCACTTAAATCTGCCATTCCGATCACATCATAATTGGTATGCATGGCAAAATACGGGATATCCTCCTTTATCAGACGGAGGATCTTCCTTCCGGTAAAGGTATGATTGTTGATCTTTTTGATCCCGGAAAAGATCATTGGGTGATGGGTAAGGATCATATCCGCACCAGCAGCCACCGCCTCATCCAACACCGGTTCCGTAAGATCCAGCGCAAGAAATACATGGGAAATCTCTTTCTGGTCATCTCCCACCAGCAGTCCCACATTATCCCAGTCCTCCGCAAATTTTTGCGGATGGTGCTCATTCAGCCATTCGATCAGTTCATATGCTTTCATATCGTTTCAGAGCTGTATGGATCAGCTCCATTTCCTCCTTTACTTCTGCCAGACGAGTTTTTGCGGAAACAGACTCTGCCCCGGAAAGACCGGCAAGTATTTTCTTACGAATCATTTCCTCCCGGAGAAGATACTCTTTAAGGACCGGGTGACATTTTTTCAGAAGGAGAGGTCCAAACCAGGCCTCTTCCTCTGTGTAAACAGACTTTTCTCCCGAATTGTTACGTACCGCTTTCATCATAGGATAAAATTTTCCGTCTTCTTTTATCATTTCTTCCCTTACGATCTCCCAGCCGATCTCAGAAAGAAAATGCCGGAAATGAGGAAGGTCCGACTGAGGCTGCAGGATCAGTTCCTGAAACCCCTCCCGGACCTTCGCTCCATCCTTTAATATCCTTTCCATCAGAGGACCACCCATTCCCGCGATCACCAGGGTATCACCTTCTCCTGGCTCAAGCTTCGCAAGCCCGTCGCTCAAACGGGTCTCTATGTAATCTTCAAGGCCATAACGGGTAATATTCTCCCTGGCTCTTGAAAGCGGTCCCGGGCGTACATCCATGGCAATGGCTGACGGAACTGTTTTTTCACTGACAAGCCAGATCGACAGATAGCCATGGTCACATCCTACGTCTGCCAGCCGGTTTCCTTTTGTTACCATACCGGCAATGGCACGAAGACGCATGGAAAGCTGTACGGATATATTTTTATCAGTCAAGATAATCCTTCAGCTTGCGGCTGCGGCTGGGATGACGCAGCTTGCGCAGAGCTTTTGCCTCGATCTGACGGATACGCTCTCTTGTGACATTGAACTCTTTACCAACTTCCTCCAGAGTTCTGGCACGTCCGTCGTCCAGTCCGAAACGGAGGCGGAGAACCTTCTGTTCACGGTCAGTAAGCGTACTTAAGACTTCTACCAGCTGCTCCTTCAGAAGTGTAAATGCAGCTGCATCTGCAGGTACCGGAACATTATCATCCTGGATGAAATCGCCAAGATGACTGTCTTCCTCCTCACCGATAGGAGTTTCCAGAGATACCGGCTCCTGAGAGATCTTAAGGATCTCACGTACACGGTCTACCGGCATGTCCATCTCCTCAGCAATTTCCTCCGGCGTAGGTTCACGTCCAAGCTCCTGGAGCAGCTGACGGGAAACACGGATCAGCTTGTTGATAGTCTCAACCATATGCACAGGGATACGGATGGTACGTGCCTGATCTGCAATGGCTCTTGTGATAGCCTGACGGATCCACCAGGTTGCATAGGTACTGAACTTGTAGCCTTTTCTGTAATCAAATTTTTCAACAGCTTTGATAAGGCCAAGATTTCCCTCCTGGATCAGGTCGAGGAACAGCATCCCACGTCCAACATAACGCTTTGCAATGCTGACAACAAGACGGAGATTGGCCTCTGCCAGACGTTTCTTGGCAGCTTCATCCCCCTTTTCCATTCTCTTGGCAAGCTCGATCTCCTCATCTGCACTTAACAGACTGACTTTACCGATCTCTTTCAGGTACATACGGACCGGATCCTCGATGCTGACACCTTCCGGTACAGAGAGGTCGATCTTATCAAGCTCTACCTCTTCTTCATCTTCCATCCCATCCATATCCATATCGTTATCAAGGAGGAGTTCGTCACCGCTATTTTCTGTGATACGGAGAACGTCCACACCGCTGGCCTCCAGGAAGTCAAAAACCTTCTCCATCTGATCCACTTCCAGTGGAGAGTCCTTGAAAAAGTCGCTGATCTCCTGATATTCCAGCACATTCTTTTTCTTTTTTGCAAGTTCAAGAAGCTCTACAAGTTTCTCGCTGAATTTTGCCATATTCATTTCCATAGGTGCTCTATACCTCCATATAGTGTTTATATTTTATCCTTAATTGAAAGAAATATGCAGCTGCTGCCTCTTTCTTCCAAGGTCTTCCAGTTCTTTTTTTGCTTTTATCAGTTCCTGAAGCCCGGCCATGTCTGACGGGTCCCAGGTACGGTTTTTTTCTTTGAGGCTTTCTTCCTTGATCCGCAGCAGCGCATCGGAAAAAGCCCTCTGCTGTTCTCCTTCGTTTTCCAGATGGATGGTGGCGTTAAAAAGAGATGCCACCTCCCGCTGCTCCTCACTGTCTGTAAAGGCGTTGAGAAGCTTTCCCGGATTGGTCTCTCCCTCCTTATGCTGTTCAAACAGCATCTGGGCTACCTCTTTATACAGCGGTACCACAAAATCGGAAGGGGAAATGTATTTTTCCACCTGTTCAAAAATACCCGGATAATTTACAAGCCAGGTCAGCATCAGCTTCTGTGCTTTGTCTGCGGCGGATTCCTTTTTCTTTGTTTCCGGAGTCCCGGACTTTGGCTGGATCCGTTTCTCTGCAGGCGTTCCCTTCAGAGCCAGCGTGTTGACCCTTTTCCGGATATCCTCCGTGCCCACTCCATAGCGGCCGTATTCCTTTACAATGGCTTCTATATAAAGATTCCTCTCCAGTTCATCGGAAAGCTCCAGAAGCATCCCGGCACACCGCTCAAAAAACTGATTCTGTCCCTGGGGTGCATCCATGGCAAATTCCTGTTCCGCAATATGTACACGAAACATAAAGCTGTCCATGGCCCGGTTCAGACGTTCCTCAAAGGCCTCCGCTCCTTCATTCTTGATGAACTCGTCCGGATCCTTCCAGGGCTTCAGGCTTACTACCCTGGACGTGACTCCCGCCTCCCGCAGGATCGGAATCGCACGAAGTGCCGCCCGGATCCCTGCACCGTCACTGTCATAAAGAAGCAGGACTTCCTTGGTGTAACGTTTCACAAGGCTTGCATGTCCGGAGGTCAGTGCAGTTCCAAGCGACGCCACTGCATTGGTAAAGCCTGCCTGATGCATGGCGATCACATCCATATATCCCTCACAGAGGATCAGATAATTCTTCCTGGTGGTCCTGGCCACATTCAGCCCGTAAAGATTCCGGCTCTTATCAAAGATCTTCGTCTCCGGTGAATTCAGGTACTTGGGCTTGCCATCTCCCATGACACGACCTCCGAAACCAATGACCCGGTTGTTTACATCCATGATCGGGAAGATCACACGGTTCCAGAACTTATCATACATACCTCGCCGCTCATCTACATTGAACAGGCCGGATTCCCTGAGAAGTTCATCACTGTAGCCCTTCCCCTTAAGATATTTGTACAGATCATCACTATACTTATCCGAATATCCAAGACCGAATTTACGGATGGTTTCCTCGGAAAGACCTCTTCCTGTCAGATATCCGTAAGCCGTCTTTCCGCCTTCTCTCCGGAGCTGATAATAAAAGTACTGTGCTGCCAGCTTGTTGATCTCCAGAAGATTTGCTCTCTGTTCTGCTTTTTCTCTGGCTTCTCTGGAATACTCGATCTTCGGAAGCTCTACCCCTGCCCGGTCAGCCAGATGTGACAGCGCCTCACCAAACGAGTAATTCTCATATTCCATGATAAAATTGTATACGTTTCCTCCTGCCCCGCAGCCAAAGCAGTAATACATCTGCTTGGATGGTGTTACGGAAAAGGAAGGGGTTTTCTCATTATGGAAGGGACACAGCCCAAAATAGGAACTCCCCCTCCGTGTCAGTTTCACATACTGGGATATCACGTCTACAATGTCATTTTTCATTCGGACTTCTTCTATGATGTCATCTGAATAACGCATGCTTATCCCTCTTTTCCATTTAATAGACCTCCCAGGCTCTCGGTATATAGATCTCCCTGAATTTCTCCATGGAATACTGATCCGTCATTCCCGAAATATAATCACATACTGCCTGTTCCTTAGGTACTCCCCGGTATTCCACCAATTCCCTGTATTCCCGGGACATTGCCTCCGGATGGTCAGTATAATATCCGTACAGTTCACTCAGCATCTGGATCACTTTATCCTCTTCCTTCCTGGCAACCGGATTCTCATAGACATTCCGGAACATCAGCGCCCGAAGCTCCATCATCGCCTCAAAAACATCCGGCGACATGGAGATGCTGTCTTTCCCCATACTGTTCTCTATAATATTATGTACGAAAGTATTCAGCCGTTCTCTCGTGGTATAGCCCAGAAAAGTTCTCATTGTGACAGGAATATCATCTTCTGTGATGATCCCTGCCCGCTGGGCATCGTCCATATCATGGTGGATATAGGCGATCTTGTCAGAAAAACGTACCACCTGTCCTTCCAGTGTGAAAGGATTTCCGCTGGTGCGGTGATTCATGATCCCATTTCGGACTTCCCAGGTAAGGTTCAGCCCGTTTCCGTTCTTCTCCAGTACTTCCACAACCCGGACGCTCTGCCTATAGTGTGCAAAGCCACCCGGATGTACCTGATCCAGTGCTCTCTCTCCTGCATGTCCAAAAGGCGTATGCCCCAGATCATGTCCCAAAGCGATTGCTTCCACCAGATCTTCATTTAGGCGAAGTGCCTTGGCAATAGTCCGGGCGATCTGCGATACCTCCAGTGTATGTGTCAGCCTGGTACGGTAATGATCTCCCTGTGGTGCCAGAAACACCTGTGTCTTATCCTTCATACGGCGAAAAGCCTTACAGTGAAGGATCCTGTCTCTGTCTCTCTGATACGTTGTCCGCACATCGCATTCCTCTTCCGGGTGCTCCCGGCCTCTGGTATCTGCGCTGTGAGAAGCATAAGGGCTCAAAAGCTCCCGTTCTCTCTGTTCCATGCTCTCTCTGATGTTCATAAGCATTTCCTCCACAGTCTGACAAACAGCGGCGACAAAATACCCTCTGTTAATTATATTCTACACAAAACCACAAATTCCTCTTTTCTGAAAAAATAATTCAAAAAATATTGGAGTTACGGTCTGATCAGCCCTTAAGATGTCCAAAATTATCCTATTGTATATGAAACGAATACAAATATATCACGCAGATCTTCCCATTTCAGCTTCTCACCAGTGCAGGCATGCAATAATTTACTTTCATATAGCCAAAAACAGAGCTGCAATTCACAGCTCTGTTTTAAAGTCATGCGGAAGATGGGACTTGAACCCACACAAGCGCAATGCTTACAAGATCCTTAGTCTTGCTCGTCTGCCAGTTCCGACACTTCCGCATATCGCATTTCATTGGAAATTTCCAATGCGGAAGATGGGACTTGAACCCACACGAGCGCAATGCTCACAAGATCCTTAGTCTTGCTCGTCTGCCAGTTCCGACACTTCCGCATGACCGCATTTCCTTGGGATTTTTTATTTTCTCCCTCGCGACAAGTGATAGTATAGCAAAGTGGATCTTGTATGTCAACACCTTTTTTCAAAAGTTTTCTATTTTTTCGGTTTTTCTGTTATTTTGTCACGATTATCTTTGGTCCGGCACCCTTTGCACGGAGGAGTTTTTTGTATGCACTTACCCTGGAAGCCGGTACTTTAAATCTGCAGTTGGAACGGATCCCCTTAAATGCATTGGCTCCGGTCTTCGCTGTCGTAAGCTTTGTGCTGAAGATCGTTACATTGGAGAGTTTACTGCAGCCGCAGAAGGCTTTCGCACCTACTGTCATTATATTCGCTCCGATTTTCACTGTTGTCAGCTTCTTCGCTCCGGACATTGCAGAGGTGCCAATGGCTGTTACACGAAAGCTCTTTCCACCAATCTTTACTGTCGTCGGGATCGTAAGTGTCTTTCTTGCTGCCTTATCCGTAGCTCCGGTAAAGACTACGGTTCCCTTGCCGGATGTGTCTGCATTGGATATCTTATATTTCAGCCTGCTGACTGTATAGACTGCGTTTTTCTGAACCGTGATCCGGAATTTTTTTGTAACAGAACCGTTATATTTTCCTTTTCCTTTGATCGTAACGGATGCAGTTCCGATGTTTTTATTATTCTTCCAGGTAAGGGTGTAATCCCTTCCGTTTACAAGCTTCTTACCGCCGTAGGTTATGGTGAGTGCCTGGGTCAGCGGCTTTCCGGTAAAGGCCCCGGTCTTAAGTGCGGATATCTTTGTTTTGCTGATATTGGTAACCGCTGCAGTCTGTCCACCAATGGAAACAAATTTCACATCTTTAAAAAATACATGATATAAATTTTCACATTGATGCATTCTCTTTACATATCGTTCCGCTGCCGAGCCTGTATAACCTTCTACTGTAAAACCACCGGGAATAACTTCCTCTGCACCATTTCCCCTGTTATAACGTATTCCTAATGCCAGTCCACCAATATCTGTAACTGATTTCGGAATACGGATCTTTTTCAGCTTAAGGCAATCATGAAACGCCCCATCTTCGATCTTCGTCAGTCCCTCATGTAAGGTCACACTGGTCAGCCCGGTATTGCAAAATGTATCAGGCCCGATCTGCGTCAGACCGGCAGGTATGTCAATCTTATCCAATGATGTACAATTTCTGAATGCATCTGTCCCTAATTTATTTAACTGAGCCGGAAGCTGGATCTGTGTCAGATTTTCGCAGTTAAAAAATGCACCCTCACCCAGCTCTTTTAATTGAGGCGGAAGCTGTACCTGCTTCAGATTTTTGCAGTTACAAAATGCCCCTCCTCCTATCAGCGTCAGTTTTTCCGGAAGCTGGATATTTCTGAGTCCGGTCTCGAAAAATGCATTCCTTTCTATTTCTGTTACGGAATCCGGTAACACAATAGAACTCAGCGCACTGCAGCCCCAAAATGCTCCGTCACTGATTTTTTCCAATACTGTATTCTCAAATATCACACCCTCCAGACTGCTGCAATCTCGAAAGGCATCCTCTCCAATAGACCTCACTCCATTTTTTAATGTAACCTTTTTCAGCCCGGTACATTTTCCAAACATATCTCTCGGCACATCCACTGCACCGGATATCACCACACTCTCTATATTTGGCACATCGTAAAAGCATTGCTCCGGCATATTCATGCCTGCATTTCCATGGATTTCCAGTTCCTTAATATATTTTTTCAGATTCCACATGCCCCATCTATCAAAGCCTGTGATCCCATTCCCGATTACAAGCTTATTTACTCTAGAAAAATCGATGCCTGCCTTCTCCAAAGCACTTTCAGATATCTCATTTTTTGTCAACTCCATGTTATTTCCCGTAATGGTCAGTGTTCCATTCCCGTCCAGTACCCACGTAAATTTTCCATCAGAGTATTCTGCAGATGCCTGCACTGCATCCTTCGTTCCATCATCAAAAGCTGCGTTTTCTTCTTCCTGTTCGCATTCCTCCAACGCTTCGGCTGCATCCATTGCCGCTTCCGGAGTCTCCGGATCTTCCTCTTCTGCAGTACCCTCTGGCGCTTCTTCACCAGGCTCCATTACGCCTGTTTCCGCATTCTCCTGTACGTTATTCCCGGTATCTGGCTTGTCTGTATCTGTGGTTTCCTGTTCCTCTGTAGCAGCTGATCCATCTGCAATCTCTGCTTCCGTCTCTGCAGTATCTTCTTGATCTGAGGATGCAGCATCTCCACTTTCTTCTGCCAAAAATGTTGCTTCCGCACCCTCTGGTTCCATTTCTGCCGCCACTGTCAGCTCCGCCGGAGTCAGTGCCAGACTTGCCGCTACAAGTACGACCATGATCTTTTTTCCTGCACTTTTTCTTCTCATATGACTATGCTCCTTCCATTTTCTTCTATCATATCATATAAACATGATATATTCTATCCGGATTCCTTTTTTACAGATATTTTTAGGTAGCAAAAAAACTGCATCCGTTTCCAGATGCAGGTTTCTCAAATAAAAAATGCGGAAGATGGGACTTGAACCCACACGAGCGCAATGCTCACAAGATCCTTAGTCTTGCTCGTCTGCCAGTTCCGACACTTCCGCATATCGCATTTCTTCGGGATTCTTTATCTTCTCCCTCGCGACAAGTGATAGTATAGCAAAGTGCTTTTTGTATGTCAACAGTTTTTTTCTAAAAAAATCCAAAAATATTTTTTGTTTATACAATTAATACATTTCGTTTAATAACAATCTGAGACAGAGAATCTTTCATCCCAGAATTTATACTCCGACACAGGTTACGCCTCAGTCGTAAAAAGAGCAGCCTCTTCAAAAAGGCCGCCCTTCTGTCTCACTTCTGTTTTCTTCTATATGGATCAGTCAAAAATGATCAGTGCCATAAACACAAGATCTGTGTCGCCTGTATTGGTAAGACCGTGTCCTTTTCCATCTGGTGTGATGGTGATGTCGCCGGCCTTTACCGGGCGTTTCACGCCGTTATCGTCGTACTCGCCTTCGCCGCTTAAGATATAGTAGGTTTCTGTCTCGCCATGATGCTCATGGTATCCCAGAGAACATCCTTTTTCGATGGTAACCTGTGCGTAAAGTCCGCATTTTCCCTTCAGCTCGTCTCCCTCAAGGATGTCTTTGATGATCACATGACCTTTACCGCCGCACATATTTTCTACTCTTCTGATACCCATGATAAAATCCCCTTTCGTGATTGCATAAATTTGTGAAATTTTATGAACACAGGCTTTCTGCGGCCTGTGCCTTACTTCCTGTACAATTATAAATGATATGATAAATTTTCGCAATCCTTATTGTTATTTTCGCAAATTAACTTACAGGCAAATTTTTTCCACTGTTTATTGCTTTTCGCAGCCCTGCCGGGAGCTTCTTTGATTCAGAGCAAGTGGACATTCGCAATTGAAGCAGGATACTTCTTTGATCCGGTTAAAAAACGAAGCAGCTCTTTTTCAAAGACCTACTCCGCAATTTATACTCATATTACAAATTTTTAATTCTCTCAATTGCCTCAAGAGTATTCTCATAGCTTCCGAATGCTGTCAGACGGAAATATCCCTCACCATGTGCACCAAAGCCTGAACCTGGTGTTCCTACGATGTGTGCTTTCTCAAGGAGATAATCAAAGAACTCCCAGGAGGTCATCTGATCCGGTGTTTTCAGCCAGATATATGGAGCATTTTTTCCACCGGACACGGAAAATCCTGCTGCGGAAAGGCCCTCCAGGATCGTCTTTGCATTACGCATGTAATAAGCGATCTGCTCCTTCAGCTGTACTTTTCCCTCCGGAGAGTAAACAGCCTCGCCTGCTCTCTGTACAATGTACGGAGCACCGTTAAACTTGGTTCCGTGGCGTCTTGCCCAGAGACTGTGAAGCTCTACGCCATCACGCACCAGTTCCTTCGGAACAACGGTAAAGCCAAGACGAACGCCTGTAAAGCCAGCATTTTTGGAAAAGCTTCGAAGCTCGATGGCACAGGTTCTTGCACCCTCGCACTCATAAATGCTGTGCGGGACATCCTCCTCAGAAATATATGCCTCATATGCTGCATCATAGATGATCACGCAGCCGTTTTTGTTGGCGTAGTCGACCCACTCCTGAAGAGCTGCCTTTGTGATCGCACCACCGGTGGGATTGTTCGGGAAGCAGAGATAGATCAGATCCGGTACTTCATCTGCCGGGATCTCCGGAAGGAAACCATTCTCCTCTTTGCAGGGCATGTAGATCACACCGTCAAAATTCTCACGCTCTTTGTTATAAAGGCCAGTACGTCCAGCCATAACGTTGGTATCTACATATACAGGATAAACCGGGTCGCAGACCGCAACCTTGTTATCCAGTCCGAAAATCTCCTGGATGTTTCCGGAATCACTTTTTGCTCCATCGGAAACAAAGATCTCATCTGCGCTGATGTCGCAGCCTCTGGACTGATAATCATTTTTTGCAATGGCACTTCTTAAGAACTCATATCCGAGATCCGGAGCATATCCGTGGAAGGTTTCTGCGTGTGCCATCTCGTCTACGGATTTATGAAGGGCATCGATGATCGCCGGTGCAAGGGGCTGTGTCACATCACCGATTCCAAGACTGATCACAGAATCCTTAAATTCCGGATTGGCCTCCTTATATGCGCTTACCTTCTTTGCGATATTGGAAAACAGATAGCTTCCCGGAAGTTTTAAATAATTCTGATTTACTGTAACCATAGTATTTTATCTCCTTCTCTCAATTTCCTCTGCCAGTGCTTTTCTGACGCTGTCAGGATTTGCCTTGCCTTTCAGCTCTCTCATCAGCTGTCCTACAAAAAATCCCATAACCTTATCCTTGCCGCCCAGAAACTCTGCCAGCGGTCCAGGGTTTGCATCTACGATCTTTTTCACAGTTTCGGTGAGAAGGCTTGTATCTTCTACGATCTTAAGACCATTCTCTTCTATATATACAACCGGATCAATATCCTCGTCAAACACTTTTTCAAATACTTTCTTGGCATTCTGTGCGCTGACCTCTTTTTTCTCCACCATGGAAAGAAGGTCTGCCAGATGCTTCGGGGTAAAGCTTACCATTTCCGGATCAAGGCCCTTGTCCTTTGTCAGGCGGAGAACCTCCACCATAAACCAGTTTGCCACCTTTTTCGGGTTTCCGAGAAGAACTGCTGTCTCCTCAAAAAGTCCTGCCAGATGTCTGGATTCGGTCAGGATCCCTGCATCATAAGCCGGAAGCTCATACTCCTTCTGATAACGCTCCATCTTGGCTTCACGAAGCTCCGGAATGGAAGTACGCAGCTCTTCGATCCATGCATCGGAAATGTGGATCGGCGGAAGATCCGGGTCCGGGAAGTAACGGTAATCCTTTGCATCCTCCTTGGAACGCATAGCATGGGAAGACTCTTTGTTATCGTCCCATCTTCTTGTCTCCTGTACAACGGCTCTTCCTTCTTCCAGAAGCTCGATCTGACGTTCTCTCTCTCCTTCGATCGCTCTCGCAATGGCCTTGAAGGAGTTCAGGTTCTTCATCTCTGTTCTTGTTCCGAAGGTCTCACTTCCCACCTCACGGACGGAAAGGTTGACATCGGCACGCATGGAGCCCTCCTGGAGCTTACAGTCAGAAACTCCAAGATACTGCATGGTGCAGCGGAGCTTTTCCAGATATGCGATAACCTCCTCGGAACTTCTCATATCCGGCTCGGATACGATCTCGATCAGCGGTACCCCGCTTCGGTTGTAGTCAACCAGGGAGCAGTCCTCCCACTCATCATGGATCAGCTTACCGGCATCCTCCTCCATATGCATCTCATGGATACGTACGGTCTTTTTGCCTGCGGAAGTCTCGATCTCAACAGCTCCGTCATAGCAGATCGGCAGATACAGCTGAGAGATCTGGTAGTTCTGGGGATTATCCGGGTAAAAATAGTTCTTACGGTCAAACTTACAGTACTGATGGATATGACAGTTTGCCGCAAGACCTGCCTTGATGGCAAACTCTACCACTTTTTTGTTGAGGACCGGAAGAGAGCCCGGCATACCGGTGCAGACCGGGCAGGTATGTGTATTTGGTGCGCCTCCGAATTCTGTGGAGCATCCGCAGAAGATCTTTGTTTTTGTGGCAAGCTCCACATGCACCTCAAGTCCTATGACTGTCTCATACTGTTTCATGCCTTTTCTCCCCCTTCCATTGCTGTTCCGAAATCACCACGTTTTTTCTCATAGGCGTGTGCTGCGCGGAACAGGTTGTTTTCTTTGAAGCAGTCACCGATCATCTGGATCCCGATCGGAAGTCCTGCTGCGTCTTTTCCGCATGGAACTGTGATTCCGGGAAGTCCGCACAGGTTTACTGCTACCGTATAAATATCGCCAAGATACATGGCAAGAGGATCTTTCAGGCTCTCTCCCAGCTTCGGTGCGGTAAACGGTGATGCCGGGGCAAGAAGAACATCATATTTGGAAAAGGCCTGATCAAATTCCTTTTTGATAAGGGCTTTTGTGCGAAGTGCTTTCAGATAGTAAGCATCGTAGTAACCGGAGCTTAACACAAAGGAGCCAAGCATGATACGGCGTTTTACTTCCTCGCCGAAACCTTCAGTCCTTGTCTTCTTGTACATATCATGAAGTCCCTCGTACTCTTTTGCACGGAAGCCGTACTTCACACCGTCAAAGCGCTCCAGATTGGAGCTGGCCTCTGCGCTGGCAATGATGTAGTAAGCAGGGATCATATATTCTGTTGTCTTCATGGAGAAAAATTCTACGACTGCACCCATCTCGGTAAGGCTTTTCAGCGTATTCATAAATGCCTCTTTTACCTCCGGGTTCAGTCCCTCTGAGAGATATTCCTTCGGCACACCGAATTTCATTCCCACGATCTTATCTGTCATGGAAGAGGAGAAAGCAAGATCCTCTCTCTTCATGGAAGTGCTGTCTTTTGCATCGTGTCCGGCAATGATCTCAAGGAGTGCCGCACAGTCCGCAACATCTTTTCCAACCGGTCCGATCTGATCCAGAGAGGATGCATAAGCAACCAGTCCGTAACGGGATACTGTTCCGTAGGTCGGTTTGATTCCGGTAACACCGCAGTAGGAGCTTGGCTGACGGATGGAACCGCCGGTATCAGAACCCAGTGCCAGGTAAGTCTCTCCTGCTGCCACTGCCGCACAGGAGCCGCCGGAGGAGCCGCCCGGAACATGCTCCAGATCCCACGGGTTTCTGGTGACGCCGTAAGCGGATGTCTCTGTGGTACTTCCCATGGCGAACTCATCCATGTTTGTCTTTCCGATGATCACAAGACCTGCCTGTTCCAGACGGTCAATAACCTCGGCATTGTACTGCGGCACAAAATTCTCAAGGATCTTTGATGCACAGGTAGTTGTTTTTCCCTTAATGCAGATATTATCCTTAATTGCAATAGGTACACCGGCAAGAAGTCCTGTATAGGTTCCATCCTCAATGCCCTTCTGTACCTCTTTTGCTCTTGCATAGGCTTCTTTTTTGTAAGTATCAAGATAAGCGTGGACCTTGTCCTCTTTTGCTTCGATCTGATCAAATACGTATTTCACACCGTCCAGGACGCTTATCTGATGCTGCTTGATCTTTTCCGCAAGCTGTAATGCGGTTAATTTTCCCAAATCCATGTCCTGTCTCCTGTCTTATCCAATTGTTTTCGGAACCTGATACTGGTTTTCTTTCTGTTTCGGTGCATTGGCAAGCATCGCCTCATGATTGTCTCCGTTTGTCACAATATCTTCACGAAATACATTTTCGTCCTCAAAAATATGGGACATGGGCTCTACGGAAGAAGTGTCAAGTTCATCCAGCTTGTCTACATAATCCAGCATCTTCTGCATGTCCTCTTTTGCTTTTTCCTTTTCATCCTCTGTCAGAGAAAGTTTTGCAAGGATGCAGACATTTTCCATTGTTTCATCATCGATTATCTTTGCCATCTTTTTTCTCCTTATTACGGCTCAAGTCTGTTCATATCACGTGGGAACAGACAGGTCTCACGAACGTTTTCTTCTCCGAGGATTTGCATGGTAAGACGTTCCAGTCCGATTCCAAGTCCTCCGTGAGGCGGCATTCCATGCTTGAAGGTATCCAGGTACTGCTCCATACCCTCTTCATCCATACCACGGGCTGCGATCTTATCCTTCAGCATCTGATAATCATGGATACGCTGTCCGCCTGTAGTTACCTCAAGTCCCTTGAACAGAAGGTCAAAGCTTAATGTAAATTTCTCATCTGACGGATCATCCATTGCGTAGAACGGACGCTTCTTAGACGGATAATGTGTGACAAAAACAAAATCAGCATCATATTCTTCTTTGAAATATCTTCCGATCAGCGCTTCTTCCTCCGGCTCCAGATCATATGGGTTGCGGATCTTACGATTATATTTTTCGGCTACCAGCTCTTTGGCCTTGTCAAAACGTACTGCCGGGATCTTGTCCACCTTCGGAAGCTCCACCTTCAGAATGGAAATCTCATGAGCGTAGTCTTTCTTAAGAAGTTCTACCGCATACTGGAGAAATCCGGTTTCCATCTCCATGATATCCTCAAATCCGTTGATATAGCCCATCTCAAAATCAAGGCTTGTATATTCATTCAGATGACGTTTTGTATTATGCTTCTCTGCACGGAATACAGGGCCGGTCTCAAATACACGGTCAAAAACACCTACCATCATCTGTTTATAAAACTGCGGGCTCTGTGCCAGAACTGCCGGTTTATGGAAATAACTCAGCTTGAACAGGTTTGCACCACCCTCTGCACCTCTGGCTCCGATCTTCGGTGTGTGGATCTCGGTGAACCCCTTCTCATAGAGGTAATCACGAAATGCCCGCACCAGAGCCTCCTGGATCTTGAATTTTGCACGCTCCTGCACATTACGCAGGGCGATAGGACGATAATTCAGCTTTGCCTCCAGGGAAGTGTTCAGCTTCCATTTGTCGATGGCCAGCGGAAGAGGCTCTGCAGGTGAGGAAAGGATCTCCACATGGCTGATGCGGAGTTCTCTTCCGTGAGGTGCTCTTTCTTCCTCATGAAGAGTTCCTGTGAGGCGCACACACATCGCCTCCTTCAGATCATGAATGGAAACATTTGTCTTGTCGTTTTCATATACGGTCTGAAAAAGCCCTTCTTTTTTTCGAAGTATCACAAATGCCACGTCACCCATATTACGGATGCTGTGTATTGCACCTTCCACTGTTGCTTCCTGGTCTTTCATGCTCTCGGAAAGAAGCACATCCCAGGCACATTCTCTAGTCTTACAGATTCCATCCATAAATTCCATTCCCTCATCCTCCAATTCAAAGTAGTTTCACCGAATCAGGAAATCCCCTGCGGAATTTTTCCCGATCCGGTGTGATATCAGGCATTCAGAGCAGATCATTTCTGTCCGCCCTGTTGTTTTTTACACAGAATCATATAAAAGCATCAGAACCATCTGGGCCGTTTCAACCATATTGGTTCCGGAATCCATACTGCATTTCTGGATATAGCGGTATGCGTCATCCTCGCTCAGGTGATTTCTTTCCATTAAAAGCATCTTTGCATTTGAAATATAATTCTGTTCTTTCCATGAACGCTGCTTCGGCTTTTTCTTATCTTTTTTCCAGCGCCTTTCGATCTGAGAGATCATCATGCTCACCGTATTTACCAGATCTCCGACCTTCAGAGGCATTCCCACACATAAAATGGATGTTGGCGCCTCACTGATCACTCCCCGGGAGGCCATAAGCAGCATTTCAAAATAATCCGGCATATAGTCCAGAAGATCACGGTAGTACATATCCTGAAGATGATAACCGCAAAGCAGAACGCCGCCATCAAGCTCCGAGATACTGGCAAGGGCATTGGCACCTGAATTGCATACTGCCGCCACCGTGAATCCATATCGGTTAAGGACTGTGCGGATCTTTTTTGCATCTTCTATTTTCGGTAATGCAATCACGATACTCGTGTTCATAAGCCGCCACTCTCTTTCGTCCCATTATGCCTCGTTCATCAGATCCGATACAGATACTCCTCGATCTCCCAGTCGGAAATCTCCTGGGAATAACGCAACCACTCTTTTCTCTTTGCCTGCGCATACTGTTTGCAGAAAGCTTCTCCAAGGATTTCCTTCATCCAGCTGCTGTCCTCAAACAGTGTGATCGCTTCCCGCAGGTTCTCCGGTAAATTCTCGATACCCTGTTCCTTCTGATCCGACTCGGAAAGAGAACGGTTAGAAGCTTTTGTAGGATAGATCTTCTTCTGGATTCCATCCAGGCCCGCTGCCAGGCATACCGCAAAAACAAGGTATGGGTTGGATGCAGCATCCGGGCTTCGAAGCTCGATCCTGGTATCAGCACCATTGACTCTCGGGATCCTTACCAGTGAATTCTGGTTATTTCTCGTCCAGGTCAGCTCTGTAGGCGCATCAAATCCAGGTACAAGACGCTTATAAGAATTTACAAGCGGATTGGTGATCAGAGTCATCTCACGGCTGTGAGCCAGAAGACCTCCGATAAAATAGTATGCCTCTTCACTTAATCTGGTCGGATCCTCCGGATCCACGAAAATATTTTTTCCATTTTTAAACAGCGAAAAATGGATATGCATGGCTGAACCGTTTACTTCCCGTCTTGGCTTCGGCATAAATGTCGCATGAAGTCCATGACGTTTGGCTACAGTTCTTACCGCCATCTTAAAGGTTATAACTTCGTCTGCCATCTCACGCGCTTCCCCGTAATGAAGGGCAATCTCATGCTGTGCGGGTGCTGTCTCATGATGAGAGGATTCCACCTCAAATCCCATATCCTCAAGAGTCAGTACCATGTCACGTCTTGCATTTTCGCCCAAGTCCACCGGACTTACATCCAGATATCCGGCCTTTTCGTGAGAAACCGTTGTAGGCATTCCGTTATCATCAATATGAAACAGGAAAAACTCGCATTCCGGGTCAACATAACAGGTATACCCTGCCTCCTCTGCTGCCTGCGCTGTTTTTTTCAGAATATATCTGGAGCTCATCTCATGCTCAGACCCATCTGCACGGCGCATATCACAGATCAGTCTTGCGACCTTTCCCTGCTGAGGACGCCATGGGAGAATTGAAAAGGTATCATAGTCCGGATACAGGATCAGATCCGGCTCCTTCTCTCCCACAATGCCCGCAATATGAGAGCCATATACAACGCACTGGTTATCCAGGGCTCTTGGAAGCTCTCTTGCTGTGATCGCAATATTTTTCAGAGTTCCAAACATATCTGTAAACTGGAGGCGGATGAACTCTACGTCTTCCTCCTCTGCCATTGCAAGAATCTCTTCTCTGGTATAATTCCCCATAGTATTCTCTCCTTTATTTCCTCATCACACAAAATAATTACCCTCAAAATCAGAAAAAGGGTGCACTTCAGAGAGCTTCCGCTCCTGAAGAACACCCTTGTTCATGGACGTAATTATAGCAATCGGTCAATTCTTTGTCAACCATTTTTTAAAAGGGGCAAAAGTTCAAAAGCTTTATCGCGGAAACACGAACAGTTTTTTTGACCTTTTGCCCCTGGTACCTGTTATTTTACTGTAAATATGAATAGCTCATCAGTGATTCATCCACTGCTTTCGCAGCCTCACGTCCCTCATGGATCGCCCATACGACAAGGGACTGTCCACGATGCATATCACCTGCTGTGAACACACGATCTACGCTTGTTGCATACTGCTCCGGTTTTGTTTCCACATTGGTTCTTGGTGTAAGCGCTACACGGAAAGCATCTGTCACATATTTCTCGCTGCCAAGGAAGCCTGCCGCAATAAGGACCACATCTGCAGGGATCACTTCCTCACTGCCCTCGACCGGTACCATATTGAATCTTCCGGTCTTTTCATCCTTTACGCTTTTCAGTTTTACGATTTTGGCCTTGCAGACATTTCCTTTTTTGTCCTTGATAAACTCGGTAACGGTTGTCTGATAGATCCGAGGATCATGGCCGAATACTGCAATAGCCTCTTCCTGGCCGTAATCAGTTTTCAGGACCTTCGGCCACTCCGGCCATGGATTGGAAGGAGTTCTTGCTGCAGGAGGCTGCGGCATCATCTCAAGCTGTGTTACAGATTTCGCCCCCAGACGGATGGATGTTCCCACACAGTCATTACCAGTATCACCACCGCCAATGACCAGAACATTTTTGCCCTTTGCAAGCTCATATGGGAATTTTGCAAAATCTGTATCCAGAAGACTTTTTGTTACCTGCTTCAGGAAATCCACTGCAAAGTAAATTCCCTTGGCATCTCTTCCCGGAACCTTGATATCTCTTGGATGGGAAGCTCCGCAGCAGAGAAGGACACGGTCGTAATCTTTCAGAAGCTGCTCTGCTGTAATGTCCACCCCAACATTGATATTGGTGACAAATTTCACGCCTTCCTCTTCCATCAGTTTCAGTCTGCGGTCGATGACTTTTTTCTCAAGTTTCATATTCGGGATACCGTAACGGAGAAGTCCTCCGATACGGTCGTTTCTCTCAAATACGGTTACGCTGTGTCCGCGACGGTTCAGCTGCTGTGCTGCTGCCAGTCCGGAAGGTCCGCTTCCGATGACTGCGATCGTCTTTCCTGTGCGGACAGGCGGGATCTGCGGTTTTACCCATCCTTCTGCATAGGCTGTCTCAATGATCGCTTTCTCATTCTCCTTTGTGCTGACCGGATCTCCGTTCAGGTTACAGGTACATGCAGCTTCGCAAAGTGCTGGACACACTCTGGATGTAAACTCCGGAAAGCTGTGTGTCTTGTTTAAACGAAGGAATGCCTGCTTCCAGTTTCCTGTGTACACAAGATCATTTGTCTCAGGAACCAGGTTGTGCAGCGGGCAGCCGGAAGCCATTCCGCCGATCATCATACCTGACTGGCAGAAGGGGACGCCGCAGGCCATGCAGCGTGCTCCCTGAAGTTTCTGTTTTTCTTTATTTAATGGAATACGAAATTCGTTGAAATTCTGAATACGTTCCTTTGGCGGCAGAACCTTTGCCGTTTCTCTTTCATAATCTAAAAATCCAGTTGGCTTTCCCATTTCCTCATCCTCCTTAATGTTTCACGCCGATGCTCTCATAGAACGCTTCCATCTGTGCCTGCTGGCTGGTCAGACCTTTTTCTTCCAGCTTTGCACTTAATGTGATCATTCTCTTGTACTCATCCGGAATGAGTTTTTTGAAGTGAGGCAGATAGGAATCAAAATCAGCCAGCACCTTCTTACCGATCTCAGAGCCTGTTGCTTCCACATGAGCCTCGATAAGATCACGAAGCTCTTTTTTATCATATTTATTCTCCACTTTTTCAATGGAGATCATTGCTTTATTGAGGTTCTTATAAAGAACGTTATCCACATCAAGGACATAAGCGATACCGCCGCTCATACCTGCTGCAAAGTTCTTTCCTGTTTTTCCAAGAACTACCACACGGCCGCCTGTCATGTACTCGCAGCCATGCTCGCCAACACCCTCAACAACTGCAACCGCACCGGAGTTACGTACTGCAAAACGCTCACCGGCAACGCCGTTGATAAATGCAGTTCCGCTGGTCGCACCATAGAGTGCCACGTTTCCGACGATGATGTTCTCTTCAGCCTTGTATCCGGCCTTCTCTGGAACCTTAACGATTAGCTTTCCACCGGAAAGGCCTTTTCCGAAGTAGTCGTTGCTGTCACCGGTCAGTTTCAATGTCAGTCCTTTCGGAATAAAGGCACCGAAGCTCTGTCCGCCTGCACCTGTACAGTTTACAGTTACCGTATCCTCCGGAAGTCCATCCTTATGATTTCTTGTGATCTCAGATCCGAGGATGGTACCAAATGCACGGTCTGTATTGGTAACATTTACATCAACAGAAACTTTCTCACCCTTCTGGATCGCCGGTGCACATTTCTTGACCAGAACTTTTTCATCCAGAGTTTTCTCAAGATTGAAATTGTATACAGCCTTCGGATCAAAGGTTACTTTGCCCTTTCCTGCATATGGGTTATTCAGGATGGCACTTAAGTCAACCTTACCCTTATGCGGCTCCTGCACACTGTCAGAAACTGTAAGAAGGTCTGTACGACCTACCATCTCATCGATGGTGGCAACACCAAGGCGTGCCATGTACTCTCTCAGCTCCTGTGCAATAAAGCGCATGAAGTTCTCCACATACTCCGGTTTTCCGCGGAATCTCTTACGCAGCTCCGGGTTCTGTGTAGCCACACCTACCGGGCAGGTATCCAGATTGCAGACTCTCATCATCACGCAGCCCATCGTTACAAGTGGCGCTGTTGCAAAACCGAATTCCTCTGCACCGAGAAGTGCTGCAATGGCAACGTCACGGCCGCTCATCAGCTTACCGTCTGTCTCGATACGTACACGGTTACGAAGTCCGTTCATGATCAGCGTCTGATGTGTTTCTGCAAGTCCAAGCTCCCATGGAAGTCCTGCATTATGGATAGAGCTTCTTGGCGCTGCTCCTGTACCTCCGTCATATCCGGAGATCAGAACAGTCTGTGCACCGGCCTTTGCAACACCGGCTGCAACCGTACCAACACCCGCCTCAGAAACCAGCTTTACGGAAATATCCGCATATTTATTGGCGTTTTTCAGGTCATAGATCAATTCTGCCAGATCCTCGATAGAGTAGATATCATGATGTGGCGGCGGAGAGATCAGGCTGACTCCCGGTGTGGAATGACGGGTTTTTGCGATCCACGGATATACCTTCTTTGCAGGAAGATGTCCGCCCTCACCCGGCTTTGCACCCTGTGCCATCTTGATCTGGATCTCTCTTGCGGAAACCAGATAACGGCTGGTAACACCGAAACGTCCGCTGGCTACCTGTTTGATCGCAGAGCAGCGGTCATTGTCTGTTCCTGCTGAATCCAGACGCTCATCACTTTCACCACCCTCACCGGTATTGGATTTTCCATGGAGATGGTTCATGGCAATAGCCAATGTCTCATGTGCTTCCTGGGAAATAGAACCGTAGGACATGGCACCTGTCTTAAATCGTTTTACAATATCCTCAACACTCTCAACCTGGTCGATGGGAATAGGCTCCTTGGCAAACTTAAAGTCCAGAAGGCCTCTTAAGTTTCCATGACCCTCGTCATCTACCAGCTTTGTATATTCCTTGAACATCTCATAGCTGCCCTGTTTTGTGGACTGCTGGAGAAGATGGATGGTACGCGGATTATATTTGTGCTCCTCGCCCTGGCTTCTCATCTTATGGGCACCTACGCTGTCCAGAGTAAGATCTGTGGCAAGTCCAAGGGGATCAAATGCCTCAGAATGAAGTTTTTCTACATTATCCTCGATATCTTCCAGTGTGATTCCACCTACACGACTTACGGTTCCTGTAAAGTAACGATCGATCACATCCTGGGAAATTCCGATTGCCTCAAAGATCTGAGATCCCTGATAGGACTGGATAGTGGAAATACCCATCTTGGAAGCGATCTTTACGATACCGCTGATCACTGCATGATTGTAATCATCAACGGCTGCGTAATAGTCCTTATCCAGCATATGTGTATCGATCAGCTCATGGATCGTATCCAGTGCCAGATACGGATTGACTGCACTTGCACCATATCCGAGGAGTGTTGCGAAATGATGTACCTCTCTCGGCTCACCGGACTCCAGGATCAGGGCAAGGGAAGTGCTCTTCTTTGTTTTTACAAGATGCTGATGTACTGCGGAAACTGCCAGCAGGGACGGAATCGGCATATGGTTCTCATCCACACCGCGGTCAGAAAGGACCAGGATGTTTGCTCCCTCACGGAAGGCTTTGTCTACCTCTACGAACAGACGGTCAATGGCACGTTCAAGCTTTGTGCTCTTATAATATAATGTGGAAATAGTCACAACCTTGAAGCCGTCCTTTTTCATATTCTTGATCTTCAGCATATCGGTGTTGGTCAGGATCGGATTGTTGATCTTCAGCACCTGACAGTTCTCCGGCTTCTGGATCAGAAGATTTCCGTCTTTGCCTACATATACACTTGTAGAAGTAACGATCTCCTCACGGATCGCATCGATCGGCGGGTTTGTTACCTGTGCAAAAAGCTGCTTGAAATAATCGAACAACGGATAATGTTCCTTGGAAAATACTGCAAGGGGAGTATCATGTCCCATGGCTCCGATGCTTTCTGCGCCGTTTAATGCCATGTTTCGGATCGAAGTACGGTACTGCTCATAAGTATATCCGAAGGCTTTCTGAAGGCGTGCTCTCTCCTCCGGAGTGTATTCGACAACTCTCTGATTCGGGATCTTGATATCACGAAGCTGTACCAAATTGCTGTCCAGCCACTCACCATAAGGCTGTTTTTTCGCATATTTTTCTTTGAGCTCATTGTCATCAATGACACGACCCTGAACGGTATCAACCAGAAGCATTTTTCCCGGATGAAGACGTTCTTTTAATACGATCTTCTCCTCATCCACAGGAAGAACACCAACCTCGGAGGAAAGGATCATATAGCCATCCGATGTGATATAGTATCTGGATGGACGAAGACCGTTTCTGTCAAGAACCGCTCCCATCACATCACCATCTGAGAACAGAATGGACGCAGGACCGTCCCATGGCTCCATCATAGTCGCATAGTACTGATAAAAATCTCTCTTCTCCTGAGAAATCGTATCGTTGTTTGCCCATGGCTCCGGAATCGTGATCATCACTGCAAGTGGAAGATCCATTCCACTCATAACCAGGAATTCCAGGGTATTGTCAAGCATTGCAGAGTCAGAACCATTGCGGTTAACTACAGGAAGGACCTTGTGAAGCTCATCCTTCAGATACGGAGACTCCATGTTTTCCTCACGTGCAAGCATCTTATCGGCGTTTCCGCGGATCGTGTTGATCTCACCGTTATGTACGATGAAACGGTTCGGATGTGCTCTCTCCCAGCTTGGATTCGTGTTGGTACTGAAACGGGAATGTACCACTGCAATGGCAGACTCGTAATCCTGGCTCTGAAGATCGCCAAAGAAGGTACGGAGCTGTCCTACCAGGAACATACCTTTGTATACGATGGTACGGCTGTTCATGGAAACTACGTAAGTATTATCATTACTCTGCTCAAATTCACGACGTGCGATGTAAAGCATACGGTCAAAGGCAAGACCTTTTTCCACATCCTCCGGCTTTTTAACAAATGCCTGCATAATGCACGGCATGCACTCTTTCGCTTTATGACCAAGAACCTCCGGGAAGACCGGTACTGTACGCCATCCAAGAAGTTCCAGCCCCTCTTTTTCCACGATGATCTCGAACATCTTCTTTGCCTGAGCACGTTTGATCTCCTGCTGTGGGAAAAAGAGCTGGGCTACACCGTATTCTCTCTCTCCGCCGATATCAAAGCCTTCTTTTTTACAAACCTTCTTAAAAAATTTGTGGGAGATCTGAAGAAGGATACCGACACCATCACCGGTTTTTCCTTCTGCATCCTTACCAGCACGATGCTCAAGATTCTCTACGATCTTAAGAGCATTGGCAACTGTATCATGTGTTTTCTTTCCTTTTATATTAACAACGGCTCCGATACCGCAGTTATCATGTTCAAATTCAGGGCGGTAGAGGCCCTGCTGCTGATTTGCTACTTCTCTCATTTTTCTCATCCTTTCATTGCAGCTTCTTCTGCCGTCTTTTTATCAACTGCTGCCTGCACAAATCCACGGAACAGTGGATGTGCATGATTTGGCCTGGATTTAAATTCCGGATGTCCCTGTGTTCCCACAAAGAACGGATGTCCGGCAATTTCGATCATCTCAACAATGTGAGCATCCGGGGATGTTCCTACAATGGACATTCCCTTTTCGTCCAGTTCCTTACGAAATGCGTTGTTTACCTCATAACGATGTCTGTGACGTTCCTGGATCTCTTTCTTTCCAAAAAGCTCATAGGATCTGGAGCCTTCTGCAAGCACACACGGATAGCTCCCAAGACGAAGAGTTCCTCCAAGATCTTCCACATCCTCCTGATCCGGCATCAGAGCAATGACCGGATGTGTTGTTTCCGGTGCCAGCTCAATACTGTTGGCATCTTCATATCCAAGCACATGGCGGGCAAATTCCACAATAGCCATCTGCATTCCCAGGCAGATCCCAAGGTATGGGATCTTATGAACTCTTGCATACTGTGCCGCAAGGATCATTCCTTCTGTACCACGGTTTCCGAATCCTCCCGGAACCAGGATTCCATCTACAGAATGGAGAGTCTGATCCAGATTTTTTTCATTGAGTTCTTCGGAGTCCACCCAGGTGATATCAACCTTTGCACGGCAAGAGATCCCGCCATGCTTCAGTGCTTCCACAACACTCAGGTATGCATCATGAAGCTGTGTATATTTACCAACCATGGCGATTTTCACAGTTTTATCCGGGTGGCGGAGATTTTCTACCATATTTTCCCAGTCTGTAAGATCTGGTTTGCGATTCTCCAGTCTTAAGCTCTGCAGTACTACGTCTGCAAGCTTTTCTCTCTCCATTGCAAGAGGAGCTTCATATAAATATTCCACATCCAGATTCTGAAGCACATTGCTTACAGGCACATTACAGAACAGGGCAATCTTTCCACGGATATCCTCGGTAAGAGGATACTCACTTCTGCATACCAGGACATCCGGCTGGATTCCCATTCCCTGAAGTTCTTTTACACTGGCCTGGGTGGGTTTGGTCTTCATCTCTCCGGAAGCACGGAGATACGGGATCAGAGTTACATGGATAAGGATCGCATTGTCATGTCCCACATCATGCTGGAACTGACGGATGGATTCCAGGAACGGCTGGCTCTCAATATCACCGACTGTACCACCAACCTCGATGATGGCAATTCTGTCTTCGTCTGCGGATTTTGCTCTGTAAAAACGGCTCTTGATCTCATTGGTAATATGCGGGATCACCTGAACGGTACCTCCGCCGAAATCACCATGACGCTCTTTCTGAAGAACAGACCAGTAAATCTTACCGGTTGTCACATTGGAATTTTTGTCAAGGCTTTCATCAATGAAACGCTCATAATGTCCAAGGTCAAGGTCAGTCTCTGTACCGTCATCCGTTACAAAAACCTCTCCATGCTGAATGGGATTCATAGTTCCCGGGTCAATATTAATGTAGGGATCAAATTTCTGCATGGTCACCTGATACCCTCTGGCTTTCAGAAGGCGCCCAAGAGACGCTGCGGTAATTCCTTTTCCCAGACCTGAAACAACTCCACCTGTTACAAAAACATACTTTACTGCCATCTTCGATTTCCTCCTCCATTTTGTGTCCCACAACAAAAAGGCGTCCGGAACAGATTTCAAGGGGTGAGAATTCCCCTGTGGTATCCGTTCCTGACGCCTTTGTCAGTTATCTTTCATATAAAATATGGTTTACTATAAACTATTTTTTTTTATTTGTCAATAACTGATTTTTCATATAGTCTGCGGAATTTCTTCCTATGAAATGGATGTAAAGAAAAAACAGACGCCTGCTGAGGATTTCAAACTGATCTCCTGTCTCTGCAGTCACGTCTGCCTTTTCTTGTTATGTCTTTCATATCTTGTCTGTCTCTGCACTGTCTGTCAGGCAACTGCATATTTCTGAAGGAAACGATCAAACTCATGATCCTCGCCATGACAGGTTACTGTAAGAACTCTGGTCAGATCCATGCTGAGGATTCCAAGAATAGATTTTGCATCAATTAAAATTCTGTTATATGAAATATCTACATCAAAATCACATTTACTTGCAGCCTTAACAAATTCTTTAACATCCTCTGTCGCATTCAATCTAATTTTTTTAGACATAAATATCATCCTCTCTTTTATCTCGGCAAAAAACCGGCCTTTTTTCGGCCTTGCTGTTTTCCTGTATATTCCAGACCAGCGGCCTTTTTTCATCTGGCTGTTCCACATTATGTCTCATGTTGTCAGATTTGTCAAGTTGATGTTTTTTATCGTTTTTAAGAGTCTTTCTATAAAAACCCGGATTTTATATGACAAAATCCGGGTTTTTTATATATTTATTGTGCAGTTTTTACATTTTCGTTTTTCAATCCATTATTTTTTACTGTGAGATTAATTCCACATAGTTCATTAATCCTGTTTGATTTCTGCCGGTATTTCCATCGGATAATTGCCATCAAAACATGCTTTACACAGCGGAAGTCCACCTGCCATGCCTTCCAGATAATCGATCTGCATATAACCCAGGGAGTCTGCACCGATCATCTTACGGATTTCTTCCGTGCTGTGCTGTGCTGCGATGAGCTGGTCATTGGACGGCACATCGGTACCAAAATAACAGGGATGTAAAAATGGCGGGGAGCTGATACGTACATGGACTTCTTTTGCTCCTGCTTCTTTCAGCATGTGGATCAGATTGGCAATGGTAGTTCCGCGGACAATGGAATCATCCACCAGAACGATTCTCTTCCCCTTCACCACGGATTCCAGAACGCTCAGCTTCAGATGGACACTGGACTCTCTCTCCTGCTGTGTAGGCTTGATAAAAGTTCTTCCAATATAACTGTTTTTATAGAACGCAAAGCCAAACGGGATTCCGGATTCCTCAGAATAGCCTTTTGCTGCCGGAAGTCCGGATTCCGGTACACCGGTCACCAGGTCCGCTTCTACCGGATAGGATTTTGCAAGAGATTTTCCTCCACGGATCCTTGCATCATAGATTTTCACGCCATCCATGGTGCTGTCCAGTCTTGCAAAATAAATATATTCAAAAACACAATGAGCATGCTTTTTCTTCTCAGTCAGTTTACTGGATTTCAGTCCGTTCTTGGTGATCGTGACGATCTCACCCGGTTCAATATCACGGATAAATTCCGCTCCTACAGATGTCAGCGCGCAGCTTTCAGATGCAAGGACATAGGCATTATCTCTTTTTCCAAGACAGAGGGGTTTCAGTCCGTAAGGATCACGGGCACCGATCAGCTTCCGGGGGCTCATGATCACAAGAGCATATCCTCCGCGGATCTTCTCTACGGTTTTATGTACTGCTTCCTCTACAGTGGCAGAATGCACACGTTCTCTTGCGATATGGAACGCGATAACCTCTGAGTCGGTAGTTGTATGGAAAATTGCGCCGGTCTGGATCAGCTCCCATTTCAGAGCTTCTGTATTAACCAGATTTCCGTTGTGCGCAAGTGCCAGACTTCCCTTGATATAAGAAAGTACCAGCGGCTGTGCATTCTCTGCGACAGATTCTCCGGTGGTGGAATAACGAACATGTCCGATTCCGATATCACCATTCATATTATGTACAACATCTTTTCGCAAAACTTCGCTTACCAGTCCGAGATCTTTATGGAACTGTACGTTTCCTCTTTCTCCGTCCGTCCTTGAAACGGCCATTCCGCAGGACTCCTGTCCCCTGTGCTGCAGCGAGGTAAGACCATAATAAATAGATGGTGCAATATTCCCTCCATCCAGATCATAAATCCCGAATACGCCACATTCTTCCTTTACTCCTGACATATTTTCCTCCATCTGTTCTTTCCGTATTGTACATCTTTGTCACTGGTCAAAAAGCTTCTTTTGCCTCGATCACTTATAGCGATCGCTGACTTTTCGACTGTATAACTACGATATCAGATTATAATAAAAGGACAAGATTTGTCAACCCCGCCTATTTTCCGACAGTCCGATCGCCCTGGTCGATTTTTTAGATTTTTTCAAAAAAGTTCTTGACAATATTTTATTTTGGTGTATACTGCAACACATAAAGCAAAGGCGCTTTGGATACGGCAGGTATCTGAAGCGCTTTTTTTGTTTTCCGGTCCGTTTATACCCGGTTCTTCCGGCAACGGTCCTTATAAAATAATTAAAAATTATAATGAATGAGTGAAATCGAAAGGAGTGTACCTATATGGCACAGAGTATCCCTGAAATGTATGGCAGCCTTGTATTCAATGACAAAGTGATGCGAAGCAAACTGCCAAAGGACATGTACAAAGCATTAAAGAAAACAATTGAAAACGGAACTCATCTGGAACTGGACGTTGCAAATTCCGTAGCAGTTGCCATGAAAGAATGGGCTACTGAAAACGGTGCGACACATTACACACACTGGTTCCAGCCGATGACAAACGTAACTGCTGAGAAGCATGACAGCTTCATCTCCCCTACAGGTGACGGACAGGTGATCATGGATTTCTCCGGTAAAGAGCTGGTAAAAGGTGAGCCGGATGCATCCAGCTTCCCGTCAGGCGGACTTCGTGCTACTTTTGAAGCAAGAGGATATACAGCATGGGATCCTACTTCACCTGCATTCATTAAAGATAAAACTCTTTACATTCCTACTGCATTCTGTTCCTACAGCGGAGAGGCACTGGATAAGAAAACTCCTCTTCTTCGTTCCATGGATGTTCTGAACAAAGAAGCGGTTCGTATTCTTCACATCCTCGGAAACAAAGAGGTCCGTCACATCGACACAACCGTAGGACCTGAGCAGGAATATTTCCTGGTTGACAAGGATCTTTACAAAAAGAGAAAAGACCTGATCTTCTGCGGCCGTACTCTTCTGGGCGCTTCTGCACCAAAAGGACAGGAAATGGAAGATCATTACTTCGGAGCCCTGAAGCCTCGCGTTGCTGCTTACATGCATGATCTTGACGAAGAGCTTTGGAAGCTTGGCATTCCAGCAAAAACAAAACATAACGAGGTTGCTCCTGCACAGCACGAACTGGCTCCTGTATTTGATACCACAAATGTTGCTGTTGACCACAACCAGCTGACCATGGAGATCATGAAGAAGGTTGCCGACAAGCACAACATGGTCTGCCTCCTTCACGAGAAACCATTTGAGGGAATCAACGGAAGCGGTAAACACAACAACTGGTCCATGAGCACAGACACAGGTGTAAACCTTCTTGATCCAGGAAAAACACCGGCAGAAAATACACAGTTCCTGGTATTCCTGGTAGCTGTCATCAAAGCCGTTGACGATTATGCTGATCTTCTCCGCGTATCCGTTGCAAGCGCCGGAAATGATCATCGTCTTGGAGCAAACGAGGCACCGCCTGCAATCGTATCCATCTTCCTTGGAGATGAGCTAACAGACGTACTGAAATCTATTGAAAACGATACCTTCTTCAGCAATAAGCATGCGGTACAGATGGATATCGGAGCAAAGGTACTTCCGCACTTCATAAAGGATACCACAGACAGAAACCGTACTTCACCATTTGCATTTACCGGAAACAAATTTGAGTTCCGTATGCTTGGTTCTGCAGCATCTGTCGCAAACCCGAACATCGTACTGAATACCGCTGTTGCAGAGGTTCTTGCAGAATTCAGCGCAGCTCTTAAGGATGTTCCGGAAGAAGAAATGGAAAACGCAGTACATGCACTTCTTAAGAAGACCATTGAAGAGCATAAACGCATCATCTTTAACGGAAACGGATATACAGACGAATGGGTTGAAGAAGCTGAGAAACGTGGTCTCTACAATCTGAAAACAACTCCGGATGCACTTCCGCATTTCATTGCTGAGAAGAACATTGCGCTGTTTACAAAGCATGGCATTTTTACAAAGGAAGAGCTTTTCTCCCGTTACGAGATCTGGCTTGAGAACTATTACAAGACCATCAACATCGAGTCCAACACTCTGGCTGAGATGATCCAGAAGCAGGTAATTCCTTCTGTATATACATATGTTGAAAAGCTTGCAGATACTGCAGCTGCAAAGAAATCCGTAGTAGCTGATATTTCTGTAGCAAGTGAAGCTGCTCTGATCTCCAAACTGAGTACACTTGCAGACACCATGGCAAAAGATCTGGAAACTCTGAAAGCAGATACAGCAAAAGCTCTTGCTTCTTCTGACGATGTACTTGCATGCTCCAAGGCTTATCAGGAAACTGTTCTGGAAGACATGGAAACTTTAAGAAAATCTGCAGATGAGGCAGAGGCTCTGATCCCGGATGAGTTACTTCCTTATCCGACCTACGACGAGCTGTTATTCTCCATCTGATCACGGATATCAGATAACAATTTCATACGGTAAATACAGGGGATATCCCTTATGAACTCTACTTCATAATTCATTATCGATTTCCTCATCCATTAATCACACGATACAGATATCCCCTGTTTTACATATACTAATTTTGATTTCGTAAAGGCGCGGAAGAGAATTTCCTCTCTCCTGCGCTTTTTCGTTATACTGATACTGGATAAATTCCATCTGTTTTTTTGTCCGGTATTACAAAAATTCTTTCTATACATAATAGGAAAGAAAAAAATTGGGAAAGGGAGTGTTACTATGTATTCTTCAGTAAACACAACTTGGGTCCTCGTCGGTGCAGCACTGGTCTTCTTCATGCAGGCTGGATTTGCAATGGTCGAAACAGGATTCACAAGAGCAAAAAACGCAGGAAATATCATCATGAAAAACCTGATGGACTTCTGTATCGGTACACCGGTCTTCTGGCTGGTTGGATTTGGCATCATGTTCGGTGCAGGAAACGGTTTCTTCGGCAAGATTGGCGGAATCGCCTCAGAGGCAAACTACGGAAACGCAATGCTTCCAGATGGAGTTCCTTTCTGGGCATTTCTCATCTTCCAGACTGTATTCTGTGCTACTTCTGCTACCATCGTATCCGGTGCCATGGCAGAGCGTACTAAATTCATCTCCTACTGTATCTACAGTTTACTGATCAGTCTCGTTGTATATCCGGTATCCGGTCACTGGATCTGGGGCGGCGGCTTTATCAGCCAGATGGGATTTCATGATTTCGCAGGTTCCTGTGCCGTTCACATGGTTGGTGGTGTTGCTGCACTGATCGGTGCCATCATCCTCGGACCTCGTATCGGAAAATATTCCAAATCCGGTAAATCCAGAGCGATCCCGGGACATAACCTTACGGTTGGTGCACTTGGTGTATTCATTCTCTGGTTCTGCTGGTTCGGTTTCAACGGTGCATCTACTGTCAGCATGGAAGGCGATGCCATTGTAAGCGCCGGAAAGATCTTCGTAACAACAAACCTTGCAGCTGCTGTTGCTACTGTAACAGTTATGCTGATCACATGGATCCGCTACAAAAAACCGGATGTTTCCATGTCCCTGAACGGTTCTCTTGCAGGACTGGTAGCCATCACAGCAGGCTGTGATACCGTATCTCCTACATCTGCAGCTATCATCGGAATCCTCTCCGGATTCATTGTAGTATTTGGTATTGAATTTGTTGATAAAGTTCTCAAAATTGATGACCCGGTTGGTGCTGTTGGCGTTCACGGTCTTAACGGTGCTTTCGGAACTCTTGCTGTCGGTCTTTTCTCCGACGGTGCAGGTACCGAATGGAAAGGTCTTCTCACAGGCGGTGGTTTCCATGGCTTCGGTGTTCAGTTTATTGGTATGGTTATCACCATCGCATGGGTTGCTATTACTATGACAATTATCTTCCAGGTGATCAAACACACCATCGGTCTTCGTGTTTCCGCTGAGGAAGAGATCGCAGGTCTGGATATGAAAGAGCATGGCCTCGCAAGTGCATACGATGGATTCTTTGTACAGGATACCATGACAAAGGCTCCGACTCCAATGGGAACTTCCGTAAAAGCCCCTGTTGTAAAACATGCTCCTTCTGCTCCTGCTGAATCTGTTCCTGAAATTCCTGCAGACGGCGTACACAAACTGACAAAGGTTGTTATCATCACACGTCAGAACAAGCTTGATGAGTTTATGCAGGCTATGAACGAGATCGGCGTAACCGGTATCACTATCACAAACGTTATGGGCTGTGGTGTTCAGAAGGGTGCTCCAACCTACTATCGTGGTGTTGAGGTTGACATGAACCTCCGTCCGAAGGTTAAGATCGAGATCGTTGTAAGTCTTGTACCGGTTCAGAAGGTTATTGATACTGCAAAAGAAGTTCTTCATACCGGTCAGATCGGTGATGGTAAGGTCTTCGTTTACGATATCGAAAACGTTGTCAAGATCCGTACCGGCGAGGAAGGCTTCCTGGCTCTGCAGGATACAGACGCATGATTCTCTTATGAGAGGAACAGATAAAATCTTCTACGCAATATAAACCAAATAAAAGCCAAAAAGATCCGGAACATTATTCC
This sequence comes from Blautia fusiformis, assembly GCF_020686995.1. Classification (NCBI taxonomy): domain Bacteria; kingdom Bacillati; phylum Bacillota; class Clostridia; order Lachnospirales; family Lachnospiraceae; genus Blautia; species Blautia fusiformis. The sequence continues at coordinate 74,952 of NZ_JAJEPT010000004.1, read as the reverse complement.
TTAAATGTTCCGGATCTTTTCATATTTTTTTTATTCTCTTCTCAGTCTCGGCAGATTCCACCGGTAATGTGCCGCCAGGTACCGGATCAGGATCACTACTACCGTTCCGATCACCATGGCCGGCACTCCGCCCCACAGCCTGTATATCCAAACACAGGCAATGGCCCCTACAATAGACGCACAGGCATAAATATGGCGCACAAAAATATACGGCGGTACTCCTGCCATCATATCACGGATAAGGCCGCCTCCAACTCCTGTGACAGTTCCAAGAAATACAAGAAAAAATGTTCTTTCCATATACCCCTGGGAAATCCCCTTATCAACCCCCATGACAGTAAACACACCAAGGCCAACCGTATCCATCACCAGCATCACCTTATCATAGACCAGCCGGTTCCCGCCTTCCAAAAGCTCCTGCTTCCAGTACATCACTGCAAAAACAATACAGGACGTCACGGTTGCCACAATGGTATACAGCGGATCCTGAAACATCCCCGGCGGCACGATTCCCAGGATAATATCCCTGGTAGCTCCTCCGCCCACTGCAGTCACCACTCCAAGAACGCAGACCCCGAAAATATCCATTCCTCTCTGCGCCCCCACCATAGCTCCGGAAGCAGCAAACGCAATAGTTCCTGCCATCTCCAGCATAAATGTAAACATACTCTGATAATCCATTTCCCCCTCCATGCATATCAAGCCGTATTTTTTCTCACCCTCATATCTGCATCCTGTTTTCCCTGTCTGCACATTTCCACAAGGTGCACATTTCCGCAGGGTGCAAGAAGGAACCCTGCCATGCAGGATTCCTTCTCCTATTTTCGTGGTCACTATATTTTCATATTAACAGAATTTTCTCATTCTGTATATCTTTTCTTTTTATATCTGACTTCTACTATTCTGCTTCGATCAGAAATCCTCGCCGTTTCAGCATATCCTGGATCATATCCAGGATTTCCTCGGATTCTGCTTCTACTTTATGATAATGATAATCCGATGTGATATTCTTCAGAGGACTGGACTTGCCGTTTCGGATATCCTCCATAAAATTCTCAACCTGGCGTCTGGAGCTGATATTCAGTTCTGCCTCGATATGTCCGTAAACTCTGTGATTCACCATTACGTTGATCACTTTTCCGCCAAGATCCACAATCCCGCAGAGCTCGTTTTCCAGATCCGCATCTGTATGATGCACCTTGAATATCCGGCTCACAGTATGGGGAGCAGTAAAAATATATCCTCTATTGGTGGAGATCACGTCATTCCCCTCCGCGCGTATCAGCGCAATATCCTGCACGATCACCTGTCTGCTGACCTGAAATGTTCTGGCCAGAGCACTTCCTGAGACCGGCCGTTCACTGTTTTTAATTTGATCCATGATCGCTGTCCTGCGTTCTGAACCAGTCATTTAAGTTCCCCTTTCCTGGCTGTGCCTGTACTTTTTGTTCCGATACCTCTCTCCTTCATTCTCGCGATCTCTCCAACCCGGCCCGACATCACCTGCTATGCCTCTGCTTCCGGCAATTCACGCTTCTTTTCTGATATTCGGGGTATTTCCTGTCACAGCACTCGGTATTCTGTAAAATCCTGCATTTTTCAGGAAAGCGGATGAAGATTCTTAAGCGAAATATCAAGGATCGGTGCAGAATGCGTTAATGCACCACTTGATACATAGTCTACACCAACATCCCTGATCTTTGCAATGTTTTCTTTTGTAACATTTCCGGAACATTCAGTTTTTGCTCTTCCATCGATCAGCTGCACCGCCTCTTTCATCATCTCCGGAGTCATGTTATCAAGCATGATGATATCTGCGCCGGCCTCAACAGCCTCTTTTACCTGATCAAGAGTTTCTACCTCAACTTCGATCTTGCGGACAAAAGGAGCGTACTCCTGCGCCATTTTTACAGCATTCGCAACGCTTCCTGCTGCTCCGATGTGATTGTCTTTCAAAAGGACTCCATCTGAAAGATTATATCTGTGGTTCTGTCCGCCGCCTACGCGAACAGCATATTTCTCAAAAATACGCATATTCGGCGTTGTTTTTCTGGTATCCAGCAATGTGATCCCTGTTCCTTCAAGAAGTGACGCAACCGAATGTGTATAGGTTGCGATCCCGCTCATTCTCTGAAGATAATTCAGCGCCACACGCTCGCCGGAAAGAAGCACCCGGATATCTCCTGTAACTTTTCCCATTTTCTGACCTTTTTTTACTTCATCGCCGTCCTTGCAGAACAGCTCCACTTTTGTGTCAGCATCCAAAAGCGTAAATACACGGCTGAAGATTTCCAGTCCCGCAATGATTCCATCCTCTTTACAGATCAGATCTACCTCTCCCGGAACTGCTTCTTTCATAACAGAGTTTGTGGTAACGTCTTCGCTTGAAATATCTTCCTTTAAAGCCTCCAGGATCAGGTGATCTACCTGAAGTGTCATTGTGATCTTATTCATTTTACAATACCTTCTCTTTCTTAATTATCACATCAGCCCTGTTCTCCAAAGCAAGGCTACTCCTGTCTTTCATAATACGGATATTTATATTCCGGCTGCATTTATGCCGCACCTGCAGCACTTTTCTTTTCTGCTGAGATTGCTTTGGCTGCACGTTTTGCAAATACAAGGCTCTCCAGCAGGGAATTACTTGCCAGTCTGTTCGCGCCATGTACACCGTTGCAGCTAGTTTCTCCCACTGCATAAAGCTGGTCCATGCTGGTCTTGCTGTCAGAATCCACCCAGATACCGCCCATGAAATAATGCTGAGCAGGAACAACAGGGATGCATTCTTTTGTCACATCATAGCCTTCTTCCAGACACCTCTGATAAATATTCGGAAAATGATTCAGGATCGTATCTTTATCAATATTTTCCATGGAAAGCCATACATGGTCTGTTCCTTCTTTTTTCATTTCTTCCCGGATCGCATTTGTTACTACATCTCTTGGAAGAAGTTCATTGACAAAACGCTCTTTTTTGCTGTTATAAAGTACTGCACCTTCTCCTCGAACCGATTCTGAGATCAGGAATCTGCGGCCCGGTCTCTTGGAATACAGCGTTGTCGGATGAATCTGCACATAATCCAGATGTTCCAGACGCACATTGTGTTTTTTTGCAATATCAAGAGCATCCCCTGTAAGATGCGGATAGTTGGTGGAATGCGCATATCTTCCTCCGATCCCGCCGCTGGCCAGGATCGTATCCTGTGCATAAATCTCTACCTGGATCTCTCCGCCCGGCTGGATCTCTTCCTGGGTTTTCACTGCTTTTCCGGCTTCCATAGCTTCAAGACGTGCCCTGTTCGCTTCTGCGGAAACTGCCTTCAGGCCTGTACATTTGCCATTTTCCACAAGAATATCCTGCATGGTAGTATATTCCAGAATTGTTACATTTTCAAGCTTCAGGACCTGCTGGAGCAGTTTTTCGGAAATTTCTTTTCCTGTGATATCCTCATGATAAAGGATCCTCGGTCTGGAATGTGCACCTTCTCTTGTATAGGCAAAATCATCTCCATCCATCTTAAAATCCACGCCATATCCGACAAGATCATTAATGATATCTCTGGAGCCTCGGATCATAATGTCTACCGACTCTTTTCTGTTTTCGTAATGTCCTGCCTTCATGGTGTCTTCAAAATAGCTGTCGTAATCGTTTTCATCACGAAGCACACAGATTCCCCCCTGCGCCAGGAAAGAATCACTACTCCTCATATCCTCTTTTGTGATGATCACGATCTTTTTGTCCCGCGGAAGCTTCAAGGCACTGAACATACCTGCAACACCTGTTCCCACGATCACTACGTCTGTTTTAATTCTCATTGCTTTTCGCCTCTCTGTCTTGATTTCTCTTTTCAGCCAACTCAGACAAATCTTTTATACAAATGTGTTTTATTTATTTTGCCAGTTCTAGCATCCGCTCCAGCGGCCTCTTCGCATTTTCACGTGTCTCGTCTGTTACATGAACCTCATTCTCCCCGGTTTTCAGAACGTGGAGAACTTTTTCCAGAAATACTTTTTTCATGTTTTTGCAAACCGGTACGGTTTCTGTGAAGTAGAATTTTTTATCCGGGCAGGTAGTTTCCAGCTTGTACTGAACGCCACATTCTGTGCAGATGATAAACTCTTTATTGTCACTTTCCTGTGCATATTTAATGATTCCGGATGTGCTTCCGATGTAATCAGCCTGTTTCAGAACTGTCTGAGGACATTCCGGATGTGCCAGAACCAGTGCATCCGGGTGCGCTTCTTTTGCTGCTTTTACTTCTTCCGGATCCATAAATTCATGGACAATACAGAAACCTTCGTTATAAATAAAGTTCTTCTCAGGAACCTGTTCTGCAATAAAATGTGCAAGATTTCTGTCCGGGATAAAAAAGATGTTTTTGTTCGGAAGCGCTTTTACGATCTTTACTGCATTTGCGGAAGTAACACATACATCAGAAAGCTCCTTCAATGCTGCTGTGGAATTAATGTAACAGACAACTGCCACATCGTCATACTCCTCTCGCACCTTGCGGATGCCTTCTTCTGTTGCCATATGAGCCATCGGACAGTCTGCATCCATGGCAGGCATCAGAACAGTTTTATCCGGACTTAAGATCTTGGCACTCTCTCCCATAAATCCTACTCCACAGAACACGATCGTCTTCTCTTTTGCGCTGGCTGCGATCTTGCTAAGATAAAAGGAATCTCCTATATAGTCAGCTACATCCTGCACTTCGGGACGCACGTAGTAGTGTGCAAGGATGATGGCATCTTTTTCTTTTTTTAATTTCTGGATTTCTTCTGCAACTGTCATTATCTTTCACCTTTCCTGCAGGATTTCTTTTTTGAGTTCCTGCTTTTGCTTTCTAGTACAGCGAATATTAAGTAACCGCCATATTGACTTGTCTGATTTCTTCATCTGCTGCGTCAATATAGCAGAAACTTAATTTTCGCTGTACTAGTCTTTATTATGCAGATGCTTCTGATCTGCTTTTTTATTATCATGTAACTTTTTTCAAAACATCTTACACATAATACCACAGTCCTTTACATGTGACAAGACAGTTGTTTGATATATGTAAAGTTTTTTTGTAAAGAAAGACATCAAAAAACACGGTTTCCACAATGAAACTTTCATCCTGGAAACCGTGTTTCTGCACACATTCATTATTTTATCAGTCTTATTCACCGTTCTGCGTACTGTCAGCTGCTCATTTATTACAGTTTTCTTTCTGATCTGCCGCAATCACCCGATCATTTCCCCAGCAGTTCTCTCTCAATCCTCTCTCTTGCTTCCGGTGCCTGCTTATCCATCTTTTCCGGAAAACCAAACATGGAAACGCAGGCAATGTTATCGCCGCCGGCTTTCGGTGCATCCGGTTTCAGCTGCTTGCTGGCAAAATCCATTTCTCTCAATGTTTCAAAAATACCATCAAAATCCACATCACCCTCACCCATTGCAAGATGCTGATGCACCGTCACATCCGCTTTTCCACGGCCATTCAGCCACGGCGGATTTAAAATGTATCTGCAGTCCATGGTCTGGTTAAAGGTATCCGCAAAAAGTACATGGGTCAGTTCATCTCCCGCATATTTCAGCATGGACCGCACATCTCCTTTGCCCTCATCGTAGAAGAAGCCATGAGGAGAAGAATACACATAACCAAGGTTTGGAGAACGGAAGGATTTCACCATATCACAGGTCTCATTATTCAGCTCACAGAAATCATAAGGATGAGACTGGATCTCCACACGGATACCCTCACGCTCGATCAGCGGAAGCAATTCCTCCATGGATCTAAACCACATTCCATTGCAGATTTCCTGCTGGTTCGGATCACCCGAAAGTTCTGTATTGATAACCTTCACTCCCATATCTCCGGCGATCTGGATCATTCGTTTCCAGTTTGCAACTGCAAACTGTCTCTGTTCCTCCGTCGGACCAGACCAGCGATACACCACGATAAAGGACGAAATCTCAACGCCAGTCTCTTTAAGAGCCTGTCTGTATTCCTGTTCACATTCTTTTGAAAATAACGGATGCTTATAGAACGGATTGATCCTCGGATGCGGAGACTGTTCAATATATTTATATCCCCAGTCCGCCACCTGATGGACCATACGGTTGATATCCATCTGTTTCGCAAGAACATCTACGTCAAATGCAATCTTCATGATGCATTCCCTCCTTTTTCCTCTTCTTTATTCCGGATATAATCCAGGATCAGGCTGGCCGCTCCGGCTACACCTGTTTTGGATACATTGATCACCATATCGTAATAATGGGGATCGTCTCTGCGGATTCCGGTAAACTTCTCATAATATTCATTTCGGATCTGATCACGTTTCTTCAGTTCTCCAAGAGACTGGCCTTTATAATATTCCTGGCCCTCTTTTTCCCGGTAAGCATCATCTGCATAAACGAAAAAGCTGTATGTATGCGGCTCTCCACGAAGCACATAGTTGGCACATCTTCCCAGGAATACACCTGGTCTTCTCTCAGAAAGCTCACGAATGATCCGGCTCTGCACCTCAAACATCTGAACACCTGTATAATCTGCTGCCGCACCTGCCGATGAATGTCCATACGGGGAAAATGTAAGCTCAGAATCCTCATAATTGTAGGAATCCAGATACTGCCTTACACTTTCCAGATCTGCTTTTTCCATACCGAACTTTTCTGCCATAAGACAGATGATCTGGCGATCATAAACCTTGCAGTCCAGTGCTTTTGCAACACCCTCGGCAATCTTTCTTCCACTGCTGCCATACAGTCTTCCAATTGCCACGTTGATCCGGTTTCCGGAAGCTTCCGGTAACGGCATGGACTGGATCTCGCCCGGCACAGAGCCGCTTTCCTCTCCCGATTCTCGCTGGATCAGTTCACGCATCATTTTGTCATAAACTTTGTCCAGCTGGTAGCATGCTGCGATCACAAACATCACTACCCAGATTGCTATCGGAACATACAGATAAAATCCCTTGATCACGCGGATTGCCTCTGCAGACTGCTCTGCCGCTGTCGCCTTTGTTCCGTCAAAGTATGCCGCCGAAAGAATTCCTCCCATAATAGCAGAAGTCAGTCCGGAACCGGCTTTCTGACCCATGCTCATAGATGAGAACATCAGACCCTCCACACGCTTGCCTGTTTTCCACTGGCCATACTCAATAGCATCGCTTGGAAGAGAATACTGCACACCATAGAATGGGGCGATTCCGATACCTCTCATGATACAGGTTACAACACCAAGCGAAACACTGGTAATATTCATCAGGAACAGAAGCTGTCCTGCAACGCCCAGGATGCAGCCGGCACAGATGAGATTTCTTTTTCCATATCGGGGAAGCACCTTCGGCAGAAGGGCAATTCCTGCCACAGTTGCCAGTTTCTCAGCTGCGGAAAGAGGCATGACGAGGTCTACATTTCCGAGTACATACTGGCAGTAATAGGTAAGGTCCGTTCCGATAATGATCTGATATGCGGTATAAAAGATCATCAGCCCCAGAGCGATAAGGAAATACCGGTTGGTAACGGTTGCTTTAAATGCTTCCACAAAAGGAATATCTTCCTTTTCCTGTTTTGCTGCAGAAACACGCTCTGTACAGACCATATAAGTATTCACAAGTACACCGACAGAAATGATCGCATAGCCGGCAGTTACTAGGATCCAGGCCATCTGCTGATTGCCGGTAATATTCGCTACGATATTGATCAGTGGCAGTGTGAACGCAGTAATGATCATACTTGCTGTGATCGACAATACCATGCGGATGTTACAGATCACATCACGTTCACGACGGTCACGGCTCATCAGAGATCCCAGTGCATGGAATGGCTGGCTGATAGCAGTGTATACAACCGTATTCATGATATTATAGGTAACAAAAGCATAGATGATTTTTCCCATATTTCCCATTGGCGGCATGGTGAACAAAAGCACCGCTGCCAGCGCATAAGGAACCGCAAGTCTTAAGATCCAGATCCTGGCTTTTCCATACTTGGAATGAGTCCGGTCGATAATAGTTCCCATCAGCACATCGGAAAATCCATCAAAAACACGGGACAAAAGCATGATCATTCCTACCGCACCTGCTGATATTCCAACAACGTTGGTATAAAAATAGATCAGCAGAGTTGTAGTCATGGTATACATCAAGGTCAGTGCCGGATCACCAAAACAGTATGCCAGCTTTTCCGACAACGGAACCTTGATGAATTCATTCAAGTCTTTCCCCTTCTGCTTGTAATTCAACAATTCAGGGATTCCCTTACCAGCCATAGTATCTACCTCCTATCGGTTTAAGGTCGGACCTTTCTGAATGAATTATCCGAAATATTTCTGCACAAAGTCTCTGGTAACTTCCGCAGCCTTTTTCACGTTGTCCTCATGGCTCATTGCATAGTATTCCGGACGGAACTCTTCGATGGTGCAAACGCCATCAAAACCGATCTCCTTCAGTGCAGCTGCGATTCCTGCATGATCTACAACACCCTCACCCGGCCACAGTCTCTTGTCGTCTCCGCAGGAGCCAAGCGGAAGATCCTCACAGTCATTTAAATGGTATGCAAAAATCTTCTTGCCATCAGCAGCTCTCAGGTCCTCAAGGCGGGAGCACATCTCATGGAAATGGAAGGTATCCACGGTAACGCCTACATTATCTCTGTCTACTGCTTTTACCACATCATAGGCTGTTCCAAACTGATTGATGGAGCAGTTCGGTGCACCACAGAACTCCAAGGAGATCTTCATATCCGCGCCAACCTTATCGGAAAGATAACGAAGACGTGCAACTGCTTCTTCTTTGATCTCACTGACAGATTTGTCTTTTACATCAAAGCTTGGAACGGTGATCAGCATTTTCATTCCGATCGCTTTGGAAACCTTCAGGATAAAATCAACTTCTTCGTCAATCTCTTTTTCCCCTGCCTCATCTCTCTGGTTAAAGAAGATCAGAGTGTTGTATGCCCATGGTTTCAGATGATGATTCTTAAACCAGTCTGCAAGTTCTTCCAGTGTATGCTCTTTAAGATAGTCCTTTACGCAGTCAAAGCGGATCTCAATATAATCAAAACCATATTTCTCGCACATCTCCAGGTCTGCCATAAGAGACTGTCCTTTACATTCCAGTGCAGTTGCTTCATTAAATCCTAATTTCATCTTCAATACCCTCCATATGTTTTTACTTTTCAGCCAATTTTTCCAGTTAATCTCACCGGCAGGTTTTCCACTGCAGTTTCAACAAAGCCGAAGCGGAATCGGATCCTGCCGGTAACTGCCGCCGCAGACTCATTGGGGAAGTCTGTAGCAATAAGTTGGTATGATAATTCACACTTGATGAGGTGGAGCTCGTAAAATATATTTATTTATAAAATTCCGGCTTCTCAACTGCTGAAACGATTTTCTCGATCTGTCCGGTTTCCTGCGCTTTTACAAGAGCATCTGCTGTGATCGCTGCCAGGTATCCATCCCATGCATTCGGTCCTGTGATCACTCCTGCCTCTGCGTTATCAACCCAGTCCTGAACCTCTTTATCATAAGCGTCTTTAAATCTTACGAAGCAGTCTGTGTCAATAGCAGTGGACACTGCCGCATTCTTGCGGATAGACGGATAAGCCGGCTGTGCCATTTTCAGTGCACCGTCCTCACATACAACTTCACAGTTGATGTCATATCCAAACTTGCAGTTTACAAATACTTCTACATCAATGCATACACCTTTTTTAGTACGGAGCATCATGATCTGCGGATCCTTCAGCTCAGAGTGGGAATATTTCGTCACTTTTGGCATTACTACCTGTGCTGATTCATACTCATCATCTACAAGCCAGTGAAGGACATCGATCTCATGGATTGCGGTATCGTGCACAGCCATTGGTGTATTGTAATTGGTACCTACCTCCGGATTTCTGTGTGTACAGTGAAGGATCAGCGGCTCGCCGTATTCTCCGGTTGCAAGTGCTTCCTTGATCTGCTGATATCCCTTGTCGTAGCGTCTCATAAATCCAAGCTGGATGAGATGTTTGCCGGCTGCCTCCTCTGCCTTTACTACTTTCAGGCAGTCCTCAGCAGTTGTACATAATGGTTTCTCACAGAAAATCCTCTTGCCGGCCTCGATCGCCTGAAGAAGAGAATCTACATGTGCGAAGCCCGGAGATACGATAAATACTACATCTACGTTTTCTGCATTGATGAGCTCCTTACTGTCTGCATAGACTTTTGCTCCGCAGATCTCGGCTGCTTTCCTGGCACTTTCCTCAAATACATCGGAAACAGCTACTACTTCTGCTCCCTGGATCTTCTCTGTCAGTCTTCTGATATGATCTCTTCCCATTCCGCCGCATCCGATAACTCCTACTCTTAACATTTTAAATTCCTCCGTTCATTTTTTATTGTTTTCTGTTTTTGTGTTCTTTTTGATGATGTTATATTATCATTTTGTGCACGTGAACGCAATGTCTTTTTTGTACAAAATTTCCATTTTGTTTTTATGCGATTTTCACTATTTGTTACTCCATTCACATATTCTGTTTGTTTTACAGTATTTTTTTCGGCATTCACTCACATTTTCGCATCTATAAAATGACTTACTATGCTTATTATAAACGTTGATCATATAGCGTTTTATTATGTGCACCAGAACGCAATATTTCATTTCCCTTATACCCTAGTAGAGTTTATGTAGAATATTATTGTATTTCAACACATAAAGAGTTATACTTATATGTAGTTTTATTTAAAATACACAAATGCATTTTTCATACTTTATTTAACCGAACTTTAAGGATCAAAGCTTCTCTCAGAAATCCCTGAAACGCAGGCAGGCTTCCCTGATTCGGTTAAATTCATACGAAAAACACAGCAGAAAGGACTTATCCCTATGAGCGACTATAATTTAGAGACTAAATGTATCCACTCCGGCTATACCCCATCCAAGGGCGAGCCCTGTGCACTTCCTGTCTATCAGAGCACTACTTACAAATATGACACCACTGACGAAATGGGCCAATTATTTGATCTGAAGGCAGACGGATATTTTTACACCCGTCTCCAGAACCCGACCAACGATGCCGTAGCTGCAAAGATCGCAGATCTGGAAGGCGGTGTTGCTGCGATCCTGACTTCTTCCGGACAGGCAGCCAACTTCTACGCAGTATTTAATATCTGTGAGGCAGGCGATCACGTTGTTGCCGCTTCTACCATTTACGGAGGAACCTTCAACCTTCTTGCCGTCACCTTCAAGAAGCTTGGCATTGACTGCACCTTTGTTGATACCGATGCAACAGAAGAAGAGATTGCTGCCGCATTTAAACCGAACACAAAGGTTCTCTTTGCAGAAACCATCGCCAATCCGGCTCTGGTCGTCCTGGACATCGAGAAATTTGCACACGTTGCACACCAGAACGGCGTGCCTCTTATTGTGGATAACACCTTTGCCACACCGGTAAACTGCCGTCCCTTCGAGTGGGGTGCAGATATCGTTACCCACTCCACCACCAAATATATGGACGGGCATGCCGTTCAGGTAGGCGGTGCCATTGTCGACAGCGGTAACTTCGACTGGGATGCCTATGGCCATAAATATCACGGTCTGACAGAGCCGGATGAATCCTATCACGGTGTTGTCTATACAAAGCAGTTTGAAAAAAAAGCTTACATCACTAAGGCTACTTCCCAGCTGATGCGTGATCTGGGCTCTATTCCGTCTCCGATGAACTGTTTCCTTCTGAACCTCGGCCTGGAAACGCTTCCACTGCGTGTTGAACGCCATTGCTCCAACGCCCAGAAGATCGCAGAATACCTAAACGCACACGAAAAGGTTTCTCATGTAAATTACGCAGGACTTCCAGAGGATAAATATCACACACTGGCTCAGAAATATATGAAGGATGGCCGTACCTGCGGCGTTATCTCCTTTGAACTGACCGGTGGCCGTGATGCAGCAGTCCGTTTTATGGACAGTCTGAAGCTTGCCACCATCGCAACTCATGTTGCTGCTTCCATCACTATGGTCCTTCACCCAGCCAGCCATACTCACCGTCAGATGAACGACGAGCAGCTGGTTGAAGCAGGAGTTTCTCCCGGAATGATCCGTCTTTCCATTGGTATCGAAAATGTAGATGATATTATCAAAGATCTGGATCAGGCACTGAAAAATGCATAAATAACCAATTCAAAAAGGAAGGATACATCTGCTCATGCATGATGTATCCTTCCTTTTTATGATATATTTTCTCCTACTCTCAATTATGGCATTTCCGCAAATTACCTGCATCCTGTTCTGAACGGCTTTCTTCTGGCGCATAAATTCCTGCAGCTGCTGCAAGTATCTGAAACTACCTTACAAAATCCATTATTCATCTTTTTCCAGCTGTTTGATCAGCTGGTTCACATATGTAGAAAGCCCCGCCACCAGGACTCCCTGTGTCGTGGATGTAAATACTGCCATTGCAATATCCTGTGCATTTTTACAGGAACAGGTAGCAAAAATATAAATTCCGCATATAAGTATCCCTGCACACCCCAGTATCAGCGGAATATATTTGTCCTTCACAGCCTGAGCCTCCTTCAGTGCGATCCCCATAAAATACAAAGCGATCGCTGTGATCAGCAATTCCGGTTTAATATAATCCACAAGCGCTTCCATAAATATTCTCAGTATCTCCCCTGCCGCTTTGATTTATTTTATGAATTTCTCCAAAAAATATTTCATAAATTCCCCAAAAATGTTAGCTACGTGTTCGCTATTGCTGTTTTTTCACACTTTTTGAGAATATTTTGTTCTATTTCAGAGCAAAAAGAAAAAGGCCATAGACCCTAAGGTTTACAGCCTTTCCCACTATTTTTCGTTATCTGAAATCAGAATTTGCCAGCGTCAGCAGCTTCCTGTACGGAAACAGCTACAGCAACTGTCATACCAACCATCGGGTTGTTTCCAGCGCCGATAAGACCCATCATCTCTACGTGAGCCGGTACGGAAGAAGATCCTGCGAACTGAGCGTCAGAATGCATACGTCCAAGTGTATCAGTCATACCATAGGAAGCAGGACCTGCTGCCATGTTGTCCGGATGAAGTGTACGTCCTGTACCACCGCCGGAAGCAACGGAGAAGTATTTTTTACCTTTCTCGTTGCACTCTTTTTTGTATGTTCCTGCTACCGGATGCTGGAAACGAGTCGGGTTTGTGGAGTTTCCTGTAATGGAAACGTCAACGCCCTCTTTCCACATGATCGCAACACCTTCCGGAACGCTGTTAGCGCCGTAGCAGTTAACCTTTGCACGAAGTCCCTCAGAATAGGATTTACGGAATACTTCCTTAACCTCGTTCTTATATGGATCATACTCTGTCTCTACATATGTAAAGCCGTTGATACGGGAGATGATCTGAGCAGCATCTTTTCCAAGACCGTTCAGGATAACACGAAGAGGTTTTTTACGAACCTTGTTTGCTTTCTCAGCGATACCGATCGCACCCTCAGCTGCTGCGAAAGACTCATGTCCTGCAAGGAAACAGAAGCAGTCTGTCTCTTCCTCAAGGAGCATCTTTCCAAGGTTTCCATGTCCAAGACCTACTTTACGTGTGTCTGCAACGGATCCCGGGATACAGAAAGCCTGAAGACCTTCTCCGATAGCTGCAGCTGCATCAGCGGCTCTTCTGCAGCCTTTTTTGATCGCGATAGCTGCACCTACTGTGTAAGCCCAGCAAGCGTTCTCGAAGCAGATCGGCTGAATGCCTTTGATCTGATCGTAAACGTTCAGTCCTGCGTCTTTAGTGATTTTCTCAGCTTCTTCGATAGAAGCGATTCCATAGCTGTTTAAAACAGAATTGATCTTGTCAATTCGTCTCTCATATGATTCAAATAAAGCCATTTCCTGTAACCTCCTGATATTTTCACCTTACGAAGTGTAATTACTCTTTTCTTGGGTCGATGATCTTAACAGCATCTGCAACACGGCCGTACTGACCCTTTGCTTTCTCCCATGCTGTGTTCGGGTCATCACCTTTCTTAATGAAGTCAGTCATTTTTCCAAGGCTTACGAACTGATATCCGATGATCTCATCGTTCTCGTCAAGAGCGATACCTGTAACATAACCCTCAGCCATCTCAAGGTAACGAGGTCCTTTTTTCAGAGTTCCATACATTGTACCAACCTGAGAACGAAGTCCTTTTCCAAGGTCCTCAAGACCAGCGCCTACTGCAAGTCCGTCCTCGGAGAATGCAGACTGGGAACGTCCGTAAACGATCTGAAGGAAAAGCTCTCTCATAGCTGTATTGATTGCATCACATACAAGGTCTGTGTTCAGTGCCTCCATAACGGTAAGTCCTGGAAGGATCTCAGAAGCCATAGCTGCAGAGTGAGTCATTCCTGAACATCCGATTGTCTCAACAAGTGCCTCCTGGATGATTCCCTCTTTAACGTTAAGGGAAAGCTTACAAGCACCCTGCTGCGGAGCACACCAGCCAACACCGTGTGTAAATCCGGAGATATCCTTTACTTCTTTTGCCTGAACCCATTTTGCTTCTTCCGGGATCGGAGCGGCACCATGATGTACGCCCTGTGCCACTGGACACATTTCTTCTACTTCGCGTGAATAAATCATTTTAAAACTCCTTTCAAGTATAGATTGACCGATGTTATTGAGAAAAAAAGTTCGATAACACCCTATCGCTATTTTCTCACAAAACCGTTGTTTCGTCCAGTCATATTTGATAAAATTTTGCCATAAAACGCATAATATTGGTAGTTATTCCGGCAGTATTGCATGCCTAACTGTCAAATATTTCTGGCAACTACTGTATGTATGTGATAATATATTAGCAAGTTTAACCTTGGAGGTATATTTTTCATGAATGCATCTGTGGATTCTGTTTTTCCAGAAAAATACCGCATTCTCAGCGGAAGCGCTCTGAAGATGATCGCGATCATCACCATGCTGATCGATCATATCGGAGCTGTGCTGCTCAGTATGTATCAGCCTGCACAGAAAATCCTGTTTACACTTTTCGGCAGAGAATATACTGTATATCTTATTTTCCGCGATATCGGAAGAGCTGCTTTTCCCATCTTCTGTTTTCTCCTGCTGGAAGGCTTCCGTCATACACGGAGCCGGTTCCTCTATGGAAGAAATCTCCTTCTTTTTGCGCTGCTCTCAGAAATTCCGTGGAATCTGATGTTTACAAATACGCTGCGTTACGAAAGACAAAATGTGTTTTTTACGCTTTTCCTCGGATATCTGGCCTTTTGTGCCATTGAATATTTCCAGGCCAGACCTTCGATGCAGCTTCTCTGCATCCTGGGACTGCTTGTTGTTTCCATTTTTCTGAAAGCAGACTATGGATGGCGGGGGTATATCTTCCTGCTGATCATGTACTATATGCGAAACGATAAGCCAGGCCAGGCAATCCTCGGAAGCTGCTGGCTTTACTATGAATGGAGAGCCTCCTTTGCCTTTCTGTCCATTAACCTGTACAATGGAAAAAGAGGCTTCATCCGCGGAAAATCAGCAAAATATTTCTTTTACTGGTTTTACCCAGTCCATATTATAGGACTGGTCATACTTCGACAGCTTTTGTTTTTATCTTAATCCCGCCCGCTCCCGGTCGGTTCATCCTTCCACGACCAATACTGTTGCATCCATCACCCCATCAAAAAAAGCTGCACTTTCTCAAAAGTGCAGCTTAAATGCGTGTCCAGAAGAATATGTTTCTTATTTTTTCTTTACGATCTCTTTTGCATTTTTATAAATGGAATCCGCCGGAACACATCCACGTACCGGTGACAGCGGGTAAATATTGGAATTCCGTCCGATCACAGTACCGGGATTCAGCACAGAACCGCATCCGACTTCAACATGATCCCCGAGCATCGCTCCGAATTTCTTAAGACCGGTTTCGATCTTTTCATCCCCGTCTTTTACGACAACCAGCTTCTTGTCTGATTTTACGTTGGAACAGATCGATCCGGCACCCATGTGGGACTTATATCCCAGCACAGCATCTCCAACATAATTATAATGAGGAACCTGAACCTTGTTAAACAGCACTGCATTCTTAAGCTCTGTGGAATTTCCCACAACTGCGCCCTCACCAACGATAGCCTTGCCGCGGATAAACGCACAGTGGCGCACCTCGGCGTCTCTGCCAATGATAGCCGGTCCGGTGATACTTGCAGTCGGCGCAACTGTAGCAGATCTTGCGATCCATACATTTTCGCCCTTCTCCTCATATTCAGAAGAATCCAGTGTTTTTCCCAGCTTAATAATGAAATCTCCGATCTCCGGAAGAACCTCCCACGGATAGGTTTTTCCCTCAAAAAGCTCTGCTGCAATGGTCTCATTCAGATCCAGCATATTGCTGATAGTAAAATCTTTCATCATGATGATCTCTTTCCTCCCTGTCTGGAAGCTCGCTCCGGCTTCCTGTAGTTTACAGCGGCCACATCAAAAAACTGCCGCAGGTTATACTGATAATTGCTTGCCTCCACCTGCCGGGTACGTACCCGCACAAAATGCTCCAGCTTGTCCATATATTCCTGTTCCGTGATGCTGCCCTCTGCCACATAGGTGAGCCCCTTTTCCCAGCTTGCCGTAAGCTCCGGGTTCAGAAGCTGCCGGATAGAACAATTTACCACATCAAAGATCATTTCCCCAAGAAGCGTTGGAGTGATCACCTGGGTCTTTTTGTTCAGTGCCAGATATTTGATGTTAAAAAGCTTCTTCAGGATCTCGGCACGGGTAGCACTGGTGCCGATCCCGCTTCCCTTGATCTGGGCTCGAAGCTCCTCATCCTCGATCAGCTGTCCTGCATTTTCCATGGCAAGGATCATGGAACCGGAATTGTATCGTTTGGGCGGTGAAGTCTCACCCTCCTTGATACTCAAACCGTTCACAGGAAGTATATCACCCTTTTTCAGCTTCTGCAACGCCTCCAGGAGCACAGTATCACAGGAAACCTCGTCTTCCTCTCCATTTCTGTTTTTCTCACTGTCTGAAGCCCTTTTCCGCGAAAAAGAATTCGTGGCGGTCTTCAGATAGCCTTCTTCTTTGAGAACCTTAAAGGATGAAAAGAATGCCTCGCCATCCAGCTTCGTCACAAGACTCACCTTCTGATAAACGGCCGGCGGATAAAAAATACACAAAAATCTCCGTACAATAGTCTCGTACACACGCTGCGCAGTAAGAGACACGCTTCCAAGCGCATTCAATCCCTGACCGGTAGGAATGATCGCATAATGGTCTGTGATCTGCTTGTCATTCACATATCTGGTCTTTGCAATGCTTTTCCAGGATTCCATCCCCAAAACCTCTGCCGCCGCAGCACCGGCCTGCTGATAATTTCGAAGACCGGATATATTCTTGTATATCTCCTTGGCCACTGCCGTGGAAAGAACTCTGGCATCCGTTCTCGGATAAGTCACCAGCTTCTTCTCATAAAGCTCCTGTACGATCCGGAGTGTCTCGTCCGGACTGATCTTAAACAGCTTTGAGCACACATTCTGAAGCTCCGCCAGGTTAAAAAGAAGCGGCGGATTTTTGTTTTCTTTTTTTCGTTCCACCTTTTCCACAATACAGGAAAGGGGCTGGTTCACCATCAGCTGATCGATCAGCATCTGTGCATGCTCTTTTTTCCTGAAGCCGTTTTCTTTATAAAGATACGGGGACTGGAAATACCGGCTGCCTTCCACAGCTCTCCATTCACCGTCAAAATTTTCGCCTGCAAGTCCAATGCTGCCAAGGACACGGTAAAACGGTGTCTTCACAAAGACACGGATCTCCCGTTCTCTCCGCACCACCATGCCAAGAACACAGGTCATCACACGCCCAACTGCAATGGCCTGATATTTGGAATGGAGATAATTGGTGACACTGCTTCCGTAGCGCAAGGTCAGAACTCTGGAAAAATTGATTCCCATAAGATAATCTTCCTTTGCGCGGAGATACGCAGATGCTGCCAGATTATCATACTCCGAGATATCCTTCGCTTCACGGATCCCTCTTAAGATCTCTTCCTCTGTCTGGGAATCGATCCACACACGTTTCTGGACTTTCCCCTTTACTCCTGCCATCTGGGCTACCAGACGGTAGATATATTCACCCTCACGTCCGGAGTCGGTACACACATAAATGGTATCCACATCCGGCCGGTTCAGCAGTCCTTTTACGATCTCGAACTGCTTTTTGACCCCGGGGATCACTTCATATTTAAATTCGCGCGGCAAAAAAGGCAGGGTATCAAAACTCCACCTTTTAAACTTGATATCATATTTTTCGGGATAGCTCATGGTAACCAGGTGTCCTACACACCAGGTTACCACAGAATCATCAGATTCCAGATATCCGTCTTTTCTCTGACCGTTGATCTTCAAAGCCTTCGCAAATTCCTGTGCCACGCTGGGCTTCTCCGCTATGTATAAAGCCTTTGCCATACTATTTATCTGCACTCATCTTTCTAAGCGGCCATGCCAGAAGCACAGCTCCGCCAACTATATTTCCCAGTGTTACGATCACCATGCTTTTAAGCATAGCGCCGACAGACAATCCTGGCACCATACAGAATGCAACTGTAAAAATACCCATATTTGCAATACAATGCTCAAATCCGCTGACAACGAAACCTGAAATACAGATCACAATCATCAGGAACTTGCCTGACTCACTCTTCAGCTTAATGCCGCAGAGAACAGCAAGACAGACGAAGAAATTACAAAGTACCGCACGGAAAAACATCTGTCCTGCCGGAATACTCAGTTTTCCGTTTATAAATCCAGCAAAATAATCTGCTGTACCGGACGCTCCGGCACCTGCAAAGATCAGCGCCAGGATCAGGCATCCCACAAAATTGCCGATGTAACTGATTCCCCAGACCTTGCCTACATCTTTCCATGATACGCTCTTGTCATACGCACCAAAAGCCATTACCAGATTGTTACCGGTAAACAGCTCTCCTCCTACCATTGCGATCAGCAGGACCGCAATAGAGAACACGATGGCTCCAAGGAATTTCCCCCATTCCGGGAATGTCTTGGAAAATACATTTCCAACAACGTTACTGTAGATCATCGCCACATCAATAAAAAATCCGGCCATGATCGCCCGCATAAAGTATTTTCCGAAATTGCTGTTCAGTAAGTTTATCTTACCCTTCGCAGCGGTTGACAGTTTCTCTACATCCTCCCTGTTCATAAATAGCACCTCCACATATTTTTAGCAAGCGTGGCACTTTGTTGCTGCTTCTTTGTTCACAGCAACACGCTTTCCGGAAATCTGCTTGTTATATTGTAACACTTTACTAATTATTTAACAATAAAAATGCGAAAATTTTCAAAAATTTCCGTTTTGTTACATACAACAAACAATATCCGTTTTATACCAGAACACGATAGATGCCATCCCAGGCCAGTTCCTTTTTTTTCAGGAAATTTTCTGTTTCCTCCTCTGATTGCTCCACGCATTTCCATGCCAGTCCGCACTGGGCACTGATCTCTGAAGGGATCGGGATCAGCCTTCCCGGAAATTCGGATTCCTTGGCCGTTCTTTCCATTTTCATGGCAGCCGTGGTTGTGGAAAATGTCACAACTGTAGTAATTACTTTTCTGCGCATATCTCCTTTGTTCCTTCCACATACGCAAAAACAGGACACCGGAAAAACCGATATCCCGTTCCTGATGATTTTCTTTATTTCCTGTAAAGGATCCAGTTCTTATTTAGCCTGGATATATCCTTTCGCTTTCAGAGTTTCTGCACAGAGAACCGCTCCGCCTGCGGCACCTCTTACTGTGTTATGGGAAAGTCCGATGAACTTGTAATCATAAACAGTATCCTCACGAAGACGTCCTACAGATACTCCCATTCCATTCTCATAGTTTACATCCATCTGTACCTGCGGACGGTTGTCCTCCTCAAGATACTGGATGAACTGCTTCGGAGCGCTTGGAAGCTCAAGCTCCTGCGGAAGTCCCTTAAACTCAACCAGCTTCTGGATCAGCTGCTCTTTGGTAGGTTTCTTGCGGAATTTAACGAATACAGCTGCTGTATGTCCGTTGAGGACCGGAACACGTACACACTGGCATGTGATGACAGGTGTGGTAGCCGGAACGATCACGCCGTCCTCGATCTTGCCCCAGAGTCTTAATGGCTCCTTCTCACTCTTCTCTTCCTCACCACCGATGTACGGAATGATGTTGTGCTCCATCTCCGGCCAGTCCTTGAAGGTTTTTCCTGCTCCGGAAATAGCCTGGTATGTAGTGGCAACTACTTCATACGGCTCGAACTCTTTCCATGCGGTAAGTACCGGAGCGTAGCTCTGGATAGAGCAGTTCGGTTTAACAGCTACAAAGCCGCGTTTTGTTCCGAGACGTTTCTTCTGGAATTCGATAACCTCGAAGTGCTCCGGATTGATTTCCGGAACTACCATCGGAACGTCCGGTGTCCAGCGGTGTGCGCTGTTGTTGGACACAACCGGTGTCTCTGTCTTTGCATATTCTTCCTCGATCGCCTTGATCTCATCCTTAGTCATATCAACCGTGGAAAATACAAAGTCAACAGTAGCTGCAACCTTCTCAACCTCGTGAATATCCATAACAACCAGCTTCTTTACTGCCTCCGGCATCGGAGTATCCATTTTCCATCTGCCGCCTACAGCCTCCTCGTAGGTCTTACCTGCGCTTCTCGGGCTTGCAGCTACAGTAACCACCTCAAACCACGGGTGATTCTCCAGAAGAGAAATGAATCTCTGACCAACCATTCCAGTTGCACCTAAAATACCGACTTTAAGCTTTTCACTCATAATAAAACTCTCCTCATCTCGTGTCCCTCTATGGCACACATTTGTCTTTTCTGTAAATACTATACCAATTTTTCCGAAAATGCAAGCATTATCTTAATTTTTTTCAAGATATTCTTTATTCTGAGCGATCACCTGCTCCATCACGTCCGGTCCCGGTGCTCCCAAAGTCACACGTTTTTCCACGCAGGTCTTCATACTGATGGCCTCATAAATATCCTCCTCAAACACAGGACTGATCTCTTTGTACTCGGAAAGCGGAAGCTCATCCAGAGAGATTCCCTTATCCAGACAGAGAAGGACCAGTCTTCCGACGATGCCGTGAGCATCACGGAACGGTACACCGTGGTTGACCAGATAGTCTGCTGCGTCTGTGGCGTTTGTAAAGCCTCTTTTTGCACTTGCCTCCATGTTGGCTTTGTTGAACTGCATAGTGGAAACCATGCCGGTAAACAGGGCGATACAGCCCTTTACGGTGTCGATGGCATCAAAGGTCAGCTCCTTGTCTTCCTGCATATCTTTGTTGTATGCAAGCGGGATTCCCTTCATGGTTGTAAGAATAGATGTCAGCGCTCCGTAAACACGGCCCGTTTTTCCACGAACAAGCTCTGCGATATCCGGATTCTTCTTCTGCGGCATGATACTGCTGCCTGTGCTGTATGCGTCATCGATCTCAACGAAACGGTACTCATTGGAATTCCACAGAATGATCTCTTCTGAAAAGCGGCTCAGATGCATCATGATCGTAGAAAATGCACTGAGAAGCTCAATGACATAATCTCTGTCAGATACGGAATCCATACTGTTTCTGGTTGGTGCATCAAAGCCGAGAAGCTCTGCAGTATAGGCACGATCCAGCGGATAAGTGGTTCCTGCCAGTGCTCCCGCTCCAAGCGGACAGGTATTCATTCTCTTACGGATATCAAAAAGTCTGTCACGGTCTCTGCGGAACATCTCAAAATATGCGCCCACATGGTGTGCCAGAGTTACCGGCTGTGCCTTCTGAAGGTGGGTAAATCCCGGCATGTAGGTGTGAACATTCTCTTCCATGATCTTCTGCAGGGCAAGAAGAAGGTCCTTCAGCTCCTTATCTGTCTCATCGATCTCGTCGCGGACATAAAGCTTCATGTCCAGAGCTACCTGGTCATTACGGCTTCTTCCTGTATGAAGCTTCTTTCCGGCGTCTCCGATACGCTCGATCAGATTCGCCTCCACGAAGCTGTGGATATCCTCATACTCAGCTGTGATCTCCAGCTTTCCTGCTTCCACGTCTGCAAGGATACCGTCCAGTCCTTCTGTGATCTGCTCCTTTTCTTCCTCTGTCAGGATCCCCTGCTTTGCAAGCATGGCAACATGTGCCTTGCTTCCTCGGATATCCTGTCTGTAAAATTTCTGATCAAAAGAAATGGATGCATTAAAATTGTAAACCAGCTTGTCCGTTTCTTTTGTGAAACGGCCTCCCCATAACTGTGCCATATTAATTCTTCCTCACTTTTCTTTTTTGCGGCAGAACTGTCTTCTCCGGACATACATGAGATCCGTCTCCCGGACGTCTGCACTTTTCTGTGTTAGTGTAACATATTTTTATAAAAATGCAAAGTTTTTCATAATTATACGTTTGCTGTCTTCAGCCGTTGTTACTGTTCACTCGGTTCTCAGTAACCAGCCGTTCTCTGTCCATGGCTTCTTTCTTTGAAAATACACAGCCGCAGTAATTCTGCCGGTACAGAGCATGCTCATGAGACAGTTCAATAGAACGCTTGTAGCCATTCTTTTTCTTGAAATCTGAAGTCAGATGTGGCACCTTATAGATTTCTGCCAGTTCCTCACCGATCTCATTGATCTTCTGTGCATTTTTCAGAGGACTGATACTTAAGGTTGTGGTGAAATAATCATATCCTCCCTCCTTCGCCAGTTTTGCCGCCTCTTCCATCCGCAGGCGGTAGCACCGAAAGCACCTCTCGCCGCCTTCCGGAACATCTTCCAGGCCTTTTGCCATCTCATAAAATTCCCCCGGGTCATACCGGCCCTCCATAAGAGTTACCGGATGGATAAATTCCATTTCCCCGATCAGGCGGCGGATCTCAGCCACACGGTGTGAATATTCCTCCTCCGGTGCGATATTTGGATTATAAAAAAATATCGTGATCTCAAAATACTGCGACAGGTATTCCATCACATAGCTGCTGCATGGCGCACAGCAGGCATGCAGAAAAAGTCTGGGAGTTTTCCCTTCTTTCTGGTTTCTTTCGATCAGTTTATCCAGTTCTTTCTGGTAATTTCTCTTATTCAATGTTTGTAATTCCTTTCTCTATGACTGTTTTCAGGCAGACATCGGAGTATACATCTCTGCCATTGGCCTTCTCCTGTTTCAGACATATGATAATATTATACCATTATCTACGAAAAGGAGGCAACATCCATGAATCCTGTCCTGAAAGTGCGGGACGTGTGTCTCTCCTATCACACCTTGTCCGGTGAGACACCCGCCCTTTCTCATATATCCTTTGACCTGATGCCCGGTGAATTCCTGTCCATTGTAGGACCTTCCGGATGCGGAAAATCCACTCTTCTGAATCTCATTGCCGGCCTGCTCACTCCGGAGCACGGTTCCATTACTCTGGGAGGCCGGCCGGTATCCTCCGGCAGTGCCGCCGTAGGATATATGCTCCAGAAGGATCATCTTCTGGAATGGCGGAGCATCTACAAAAACATCCTTCTCGGCCTGGAGATCCGAAAAGAGCTCACACCCGAAAAGCTGGCACATGCAGAAGCCCTTCTTCAGACCTACGGTCTGGACCGTTTCCGTGATGCCCGCCCTTCCCAGCTTTCCGGCGGAATGCGTCAGCGTGCTGCGCTGATCCGGACCCTGGTGCTGGAACCAGAGCTCCTTCTTCTGGATGAACCGTTTTCTGCACTGGATTACCAGACCCGCTTAAATGTCAGTGATGATATCGGGAAAATCCTCAAAAGCTCCGGCAAGCCTGCGATCCTGGTCACTCACGATATCTCAGAGGCCATCAGCATGGCCGACCGGGTACTGATCCTTTCTGCGCGTCCTGCCACTGTACGAAAGATCATTGATATCGATCTGGATATCAGCGGCCGCACTCCCCTCTCCTCCAGAAATGCTCCGGATTTTAAGAAATATTTTAACATCATATGGAAGGAGCTCAATGAAAATGCCTGAAATTTCCAGACAGCAGAAACAATATCTTGCACGGCAGAAAAAAGAAAAACACATTATCCTGGCTGCACGGATACTTCTTTTTGTCCTGTTTATGGGACTTTGGGAAATATCCTCTGATCTTGGATGGATCGATTCCTTTATCTTCAGCAGTCCTTCCCTGATCGCAGAGACCTTTCTTTCCATGTGCAGGGATCAGTCCCTGTTTGCACATATTGCCGTGACACTGGCAGAAACTCTTGTCAGTTTCTTTTTTGTTGTGATCCTGGGTGTAGGAACCGCAGTACTTCTCTGGTGCTCCCGACGGATCGCACAGATTCTGGAGCCATGTCTGGTGGTACTGAACAGTCTCCCGAAATCAGCTCTGGCCCCTCTTCTGATCGTATGGCTTGGTGCCAACGAACGTACCATTGTGGTCGCCGGCATGTCTGTAGCCATCTTCGGTTCCGTTATCAATCTGTACTCCGGCTTCTGCCAGGCAGATCCGGAAAAGCTGAAGCTGATCGAAACTCTGGGGGGACACAAAAAGGAAAAGCTTCTGAAGATCGTCCTGCCCTCCTCCGTTCCTCTTATCCTGAGTGTGATGAAGGTCAACATCGGGCTTTGCCTGGTGGGCGTGATCATCGGAGAATTTATCGGTGCCCGAAAAGGCCTGGGATACCTGATCATTTACGGAAGCCAGACATTCAGGCTTACATGGGTCCTGATGTCCATTGTGATCCTCTGCATCATTGCGATGCTGCTGTATTTTGCACTTTATCTTATTGAAAAGCAGGTCCGGAAGCATTAGCTGTAAAAAGGGCGTGTAAAAATGATCTCTCATTTTTTACACGCCCCTTTTGCTCTTATAACCTCTGTTTCAAAGTTTTCCCACGGCAAAGGCCGCGCATAATAAAAGCCCTGGATCTCATCGCAGGTCAGGCTTCGCAGGATCTCCACCTGTTTTGCTTTCTCCACGCCCTCGGCAAGAACCTTCATTCCAAGGCTGTGTGCCAGCGAAATGGTATGACGGATCACCTGCTGCCCACGAAAATTCTCTATGTAATCGATCAGACTTTTATCCAGCTTCAGAGTATCGAATGGCAACTGGTTCAGGCTTGTCATAGATGAATAGCCGGAGCCAAAATCATCCATATGCAGCTCGAATCCTGCATCCACCATCTTCTCTATGAGCTTACTGATCCGATCATTATACAACGCAGCAGTTTCTGTCAATTCAATGGGAACAGAAGAAAACGGAATGCCATTTTCTTCCACGATCTTCACATAACGACAGATCATATTATCGTAATGGATACTGGCACGTGACAGATTCACCGAAATCGGAAGTATCTTTTTCCCTGATCTTATACGTTCCCCCTGGATGCTGCATACCTTTCGGAAAACATATTCATCAAGGCGTACGATCAGACCATCCTTCTCAAAAAGAGGGATAAATTCTCCCGGCGAAACCATAGTTCCTTCCGCTCTCTTCCAGCGCACCAGTGCCTCCGCCCCAACGATTTCTTCTGTCTCCACACTGTATTTCGGCTGCAGGTAGACTACGAATTCTTCATTGCGTATAGCCTCCACGAAAGCATTCTCCATCTGTCCGTTACGGATATGCCTCTTTCTCATCTCATCATCATAAAAAGCGATCTGGTGCTCATAGTCATCCCGGATACTCTTCATGGCCAGAAAAGCCCTGTCACAGATCAGGGTAAAAGGCAGTGTCTTATCCACATTCTCATAGACCCCATAGTTGACCACCAGATTAGGAATCGGTGCTCCACTCTCGACCCTGTGGATAAATTTCTCCATATCTGTCATACGGATCTCTTTCTTTCCATATATGATGGCTACAAACTGGTCTCCTCCATATCTGCCCACCGTCCCGTAGCGAACCTGATTTCTATACGTATCTCCCAGATAGGTAAGAACCTGATCACCGGTCTTCTCTCCATAGGTTCCGTTGATCCATTTAAAGTTCTTTATATCTGCCACCACCACATGAAAATCCTGATTCGTATTAAAGCGCATCAGCGTCTTTGCATGATGGAAAAAGGCCTGTCTGATATAAAGCCCTGTAAGATCATCATATTCCAGAGCTGAGAGTACCATCACGGACTCTCTCAGCTTGATCACATTGTTGATCTTACTTTTTAATATACGGACATTATACGGTTTCCGTACAAAATCCACTGCTCCCAGTTCCAGACATCGCACCTCATCCTCCAACCGGTTACTTCCGGTTATGATGATCACAGGCACAGAGGTCAGCATCACATCATCACGGATCAGCTCCAGAAACTGAAATTCATCACATACCGGCACACTCATATCAAGAAGAATTGCAGAAAGGGTTTTGTAATTCTCAGACAGACGCTTCATCCCCTCTGCTTCATTCATCGCAGTGATAACCTCAAAACTGCCTTCCAGATGTTCTGTAAGCGCTTTCCGATCCGTCTCGTCATTTACTACAATAAGAAGTTTTCTTCCGGATGCTGTTCCTCCTGGTTCCAGTATGGCTTCCATCTCACTGTACCGTACATCCATATCCTCATTGGCAAAAGCAAACACCACGGCCTGAAAATCCTCAGCCGTTCCTACCCTGGCACATTTCACATAGAAATATTCAATCCTCCCGTTGCTTCGGCGTACACGATAATGTACCATCAGCTGGGGGATCCTGGTAAGGCGTTCGCATATCTTCTCAAAATCCATCATCTGATGCATCCGGATCCTGTCCTCTGCCGCAACACTGCTCTCAATATAAATATCCATGATCTTCTCATAGGATTCATCCCTGCGAAGTCCCTCTTCCACATAAGCTCCGCTCTGCCCCTGGAAGCGGCACACCTGGACCTTATGAGTCTCTCTGTCAACAGAGTAGATATTGATAAAATTTTTTCCGAGAACGTTAATGATTCCCATAAGAAGCGGATTATCCATCATTCCGCTGCTGATCTCATCATTCGTCTCTGTATCCGAAAAAACAAGGGCATGTCCTGTCCCGCCGGATTCCAGCGGAATCTCCACAGCATCAACCGAACGCAGGATATTCCGTCCCGGTTCCAGATAGTTCTTCGGACCTTTGATCCCGTTAATGATCGGACAGACCTCACAGGGAGTTTCTCTGTTCCTCAGACAGCGATAGCATTTCTCGCCACTTTTCAGCTGCGGATAGATCTCACGTGCTGCCTGGTTATAGCTGATAATCTTATAATCCTCATCTACGACATACATTCCCGATGCATTTTTGCCCACATTTATTACCTCCGGATTCTGTAATTTCTGACGGGGATCCTTCGTGACAATCATTGTCTTAAAACCCACAAATATGCTTTCATTGTATACGATTTTTCTGATAATCGCAATTATCTTTCATATTATTTATTTTTATTTTTCATATTGTTTTTATTATATTTCGGTTATCAGCGCATCTGAAAAGATTTCCCCCTGAGAGGGACCCCGGCAAGCTCCGCAAGCCTTTTGATCCCGGAATCTGCTATGGATACCGCACTCTCCACATGATTGAAATCTGTGGCACTGTAATCAAACAGGATATTTCCCTGTGCTTCAAACTCCTCGTCCCGTTCCCAGAAAAAGAATCTCATAGGCATACAGTCAAAGGCCCTGATCTCATATCCCACATCACCCTGGGGCAGTTCCCTGCCGTCAAGCTTCTGAAACGCTTTCCTCAATTCCTTTTCATGGCCGGAAAATGTAGCACTGAACACATCCGTCTCTCCGATCTGATACGCCGGCGCAAATGGTCTTGCATTCCTGAGATCTGCAAAAGGGACCCACTTATCCATAATAAAAGCCCCCTCTTTCGCATACCCCAGAAGCGTATAAATATTCAGCATCTCCGTAGTATCCGGTTCTCTCTGTCCATCCAGGCTTCGGATACTGCCGTCTTCCAGACTCACCCCATATCTTCTTCCGAAATGAATGATCGTGAGAAACCCGTTTTCTTCCTTCAGTTCCGGTACCCGTTTATGCAGATCTGCCTGATCCATCTTCAAAAAGCGTTGTGCCCACTCTTCACATAGTTTTACATAGTTGGAAATTCTTTCTTCTTTCATCCTGTCTTCTCCCTGTCTGATATCGATATCCTTTCTCCGCTGTATTCCGGACTTTTTTACAGAATACACTGCTTTCACATTTTCCGCAAGAATCTTCGCCGATGTATCCGAAATCCGGCTATTTTCAGTGTTACTGTTTTTTCAGCATCCCGGAACCTTCTTAAGCGTTTCTTTTTTCGACAGATTATCCATCAATTTTCCCAAATCCGTCTAATTTCCCAATATAAAAATAACGTTTTTTTGCACAAAAAACTGGATTTTCTTTTTTAAAAGGTGTATAATATTAACAAAGTTTATTGTTTTTATGGTTAAAGACACCTGGCAGTAAACAAGAAATGAAAGTGAGGATTCGCCATGAAACAAAACAGTATGTTAGCAATGATCCTGGCCGGTGGAAGAGGAAGTCGTCTTCACGAGTTGACGAATAAAGTTGCCAAGCCAGCCGTTGGTTATGGCGGTAAATACCGTATCGTGGATTTTCCGCTCAGTAACTGTGCCAACAGCGGCATTGATGTCGTAGGTGTACTGACACAGTATGAATCAGTTTTACTGAACAGCTATGTAGCAGCCGGTGGCCGCTGGGGCCTTGATGCCAAGGACAGCGGAGTTTATGTACTTCCTCCACGTGAGAAGGCTGATGCCGGTCTGGATGTATACCGTGGAACAGCTGATGCGATCTCTCAGAATATTGATTTCATCGACTCACAGAACCCGGAATACCTTCTGATCCTTTCCGGTGACCACATCTATAAGATGAATTATGCAAAGATGCTTGATGACCATATCCAGCATAAGGCAGATGCGACTATTGCAGTTATCGAGGTTCCCATGAAGGAAGCCAGCCGTTTCGGTATCATGAACACCGGTGAAGATGACCGCATCGTGGAATTTGAAGAGAAACCGGAACACCCGAAGAGCAATCTTGCCTCCATGGGTATCTACATATTCAACTGGAAGCTTCTGCGCAAGCTCCTGCTGGCAGATATCAAAAATCCGGATTCCAATCACGATTTCGGTAAAGACATCATCCCTACACTCCTTGCACAGGACAAGGCACTCTACGCCTACAAGTTCAAAGGCTACTGGAAGGATGTAGGAACCATCGATTCCCTCTGGGAAGCAAACATGGATCTTCTCAGTCCTAACAGTGAACTGGATCTTAACGATCCTACCTGGAAAATCTACACTGAGGATGCTACCTCTCTTCCACAGTATATCTGTGATACAGCTGTGATCAACACTGCTTTCATTACTCAGGGCTGTGTTGTAGAAGGTGAGATCACCAACTCCGTACTTTTCACAGGCGTCAAGGTCGGTCCTGGTGCCAAGATCATCGACAGTGTCCTGATGCCGGGTGTTGTTGTTGAAGCAGGTGCCGTTGTCCAGCGTGCTCTCGTTGCAGACGGAGTCGTGATCGGTGCCAATGCTCGTGTCGGTTCCAAGGACAGTGAGCACATCGAACTTGTATCAAAACGTGTAAAGGGGGCTGAGTAATATGTTTAAAGCATTTGGAATCGTGAATTCCTCAGAAAGAAATATCCATGTGGAGGGGCTTCAGGACTACCGTGCGATCGGCGCCTTTTCATTTCTCGGAAGATATCGTGTCATCGACTTCCCAATCTCAAATATGACCAACAGCGGAATTGAGTACATTCAGGTCTATGTAAAGAACAAACCCCGTTCTCTTGTAGAACATCTCGGAACCGGACGTCACTACAACATCAACTCCAAGAGCGGTAATCTCCAACTCCTCTTTTCAGAGCATTCCGGAGTCAACGATATCTATAACACCGATATCGACAACTACTACTCCAATCTGGAGTGCATCGAAGCAGTTCATTATCCGTATGTTGTTATCGCTCCGAATTACATGATCTACACCACCGACTATTCCAAGCTGATCGATGCCCATATCGAATCCGGTGCAGATGTGACCATGCTTTATCATTCCGTTGATAATGCCAAGGAGAACTATCTGAACTGCCACATCCTGAACCTGAACCGTCAGAAGGGTGTTCTCTCCATTGAGCACAACCACGGCAATGCAAAGAACCGCAACATTTTCATGGATACCTACGTAATGAGCAAGGAGCTTTTCATCAGCCTCATCCATAAGGCAAAAGAGATCTCCTCTCTTTATACCCTTGCAGACGTGATCAATGCCGGCTGCAGAGACGGTGAGCTGGATGTACGTGGTGTATCCCATCGCGGATATTTTGCATCGATCACTGATTTCAAGAGCTATCACGATGCAAATATGGATCTGATCGACTACAAAACTGCAACGGATCTTTTCCATGATAACTGGCCAATCTATACACGCACCAATAACTCCTGCCCGACTCATTATTTTGACACAGCTAATGTTTCCAACTCCGTTATCTCCAACGGCTCCATGATCGAGGGAACTGTAGAGAATTCCATTGTCGGACGTGGCTGTACCATCAAAAAGGGCGCTGTTATCAAGAACTGTGTCGTTCTTGCAGACTGCACCATCGGTGAGAATGTCCATATCGAAAATCTGGTGGTAGACAAGCATGCCAAGATCACGCATGCCAAGGAGATCATCCGTCCTGCGGATGAGCCTGGCTACATCAAACGTAACGATACACTGTAATATTCATATATAATAAGGCCTCCGGTTCCTGTGTTACGAACCGGAGGCCTTATTTATCTCTGTACTCAGCTAAGCATATGGATCCATCATTTCAGAACAGACTGGATCCATTTCAACGCATTCTCTTTATTCTTCACATTACCCGGAAGGCAGATGCACACCGGATCATATCTCAGGCCAAATTCCTGAGCAACACTACTACTGCCGTCAAGCTCCAGATGCTGATCATCCACAGCGCCCAGAGACTCAAACACCTCATCTCCAAACGTTTCCCTGAGATTTGCATACATTCCGCTATCTTTCTCATGTTCATAGAGTTCCTTCGGCATGATCAGGACATCAACGGTAGCACTCTGGATTTCCGTCACATATGCGATCCTGGCATAGTAATCAAAATCCTCTCCTGTCTCGTCCGTCATCAGATTCTGCGCCACACTGACTTCTGCATATTTATCCTCTGTTCCCAGTGTCTTCAAAACATCCTCTTCCACCTTCTCAGAGTCATAATTCCCTGCATTCACCACCGCAATGGAAAGCACCGTCTTCATCTGTGCGTGACGATAAATATTCACTCCCAGACAGACTCCGCCAATGGCAAGAAGCACGCACAGCATATGTATCTTATAATACATCCAGATATACTGAATCTTCTTACCTGTTCCCATTCCCTTCAGTTTCTCTCTTTCGATCCGGCGGCGTTCCTTCTTCGTCAGATCAGTTTCGTTGGGCATCTCCGGATTCAGTACACTCTCATCGTGTCCGTCACTGCCGGCCTCCGCTCTGTTTTGTAAATCCATAAAAATCTCCTTTTTCTTTCATGTCTCAGTATTTCTTACCCTGAAGCGGGATATTCCAGTCGCTTTCCCCTCATCCTCCGGGTGGGTGCTGTGACTTATCAATAAAGGATATTTTAGCATATTTTGGTACAAAATCACAGCGCATAAATATGAAAATACCATAAACTCTTCTATTTCCGGCAGATCTTCATTCCATATCCATACATTACCGCCACAGCAGTCACAAGAACACAGACCATCACCGGTCTCATCCACAGATATAAAAGATTTTTCTCAATTCCAGCTACCACAGCCACATCCTTCAGGATATCAGCCACGCAGAGATGGAACAGATAAATAAAAAACGCATATTTCTGACCGATGGCTGCCGGAAGCTCGGGCACTTTCCGATTCTTTCCCATGATCGCAATGAGAAAAAGACCAACAGCCATAGATACTGACCCCAGAAACAATTCCAGTTTGCCAAAATACCGGTATTCCAGCAGACTTGCGATCCCGCCGCCAGCTGCCATGCCATACAAAAGAAGCACTTTTTTTCCGGCAAACCAGGCTTCCAGCTTTTCCTGATGTCTGTGTATCAGATGTCCCAACATAAAAAACGGAAATCCGGTAAACAGATAGTTTCGAAACTGCATAACACGGAAATGCTTTTCCGGGAACAGGAAGGTCGAAAATTCCTCCATTCCGAAATGGATCAGAAGAAGCACCGGTATCAGAACATATACCTGCTTACAAATCCGGAATCTTGCTGCCAGGGCAAAAAGAAGATAACAATAGAGCAGTGCCGGGAGAAACCACAGATGCCATTTCACCTGAGAGCTGTTATTATATAGAAGAAACTGGCGGATATGTTCCCCCGAAACCAGGGCTTCCAGCCATTCCTTCTGGCTTGCTCCGTCGATGTGGTTCTGGATCAGCTCCCACAGACAGCAGACCGGAAATGCCACAAGCATCAGCTTCAGAACATGCCGGATCTTTTTTCCGGTTCTTATAAATTCCGTATCATCGCCACGGAAACAAAAATATCCGGATACCATAAAAAACACAGGTACTGCAAATCTGGCAAGTACATTGGCTATAATTCCGGCATTTCCCGGAAAATGGACGTGAAGAAGCACAACTGCATAAGCACAGATTGCCTTTACCACATCCAGAGTACGGTTTCGCATAAAAATTACTCCTTTTTATATCGAACGCTTATCCCGGAAATATAATTCCGGGGTTTCCTTTTTTCGAAACGATATACTAACAAACCAGCAGAATTTTGTCAATGTTGTTTTTCTCCTGTACGGTTTACTCTTATGCGGTTTACTCTTGTACGGCTTCCGGATCTGAATTATAATTCTCTTATGACTTCATGACAGGATGTTTGTTATTTCCTCAGAAAGGATTCTATTTTTTATGAAAAAAGACGGCTACTATTCTTCCGGCGAATTTGCACGCATGGCACATGTAACTCTGCGTACTGTCCGCTATTATGATAAACAGGATATCCTGAAACCCTCTCTCGTCACCGAATCCGGCGCACGTTTTTATACAGACGAGGATTTTGCAAGGCTTCAGCAGATCCTCCTTCTGAAATATCTGGGCTTTTCTCTAGATGACATCCGTGAAATGACTATCGGTGATTCCGATTATCATTTCATGCTGAATTCTCTGAATATCCAGCTTCGTCTGGTCCGTGACCGGATCGAACAAATGCAGCTGGTGGAAAAAGCGATCCAGGATACCGCACAGGTGATAAATGAACAGCACACCATTGACTGGAGCCAGATGCTGAACCTGATCCACCTGACCGGCATGGAAAAAAGCCTCAAGAATCAGTATCAGAATGCCACCAACATTTCCTCCAGGATCAATCTCCACAGTCTGTACTCCCAAAACAAACAGGGATGGTTTCCCTGGATCTTTGAGCAATGCCGGATCTCACCCGGTCTTCGTATTCTGGAGCTGGGCTGCGGGGACGGAACGTTATGGACTGACAATCTTTCCCTTCTTCCGGAGGATATCTCCATCACACTTTCCGATATTTCCAGTGGTATGCTCCGCGATGCCAGACGAGCCATCGGTTCCTCGGATACCCGGTTTGCGTTCCGGGCCTTTGACTGCAGAAAAATCCCCTGCAAGGACGAAAGCTTTGATCTGGTGATCGCCAATCACGTGCTTTTTTACTGCGATGATATTCCCTCCGTCCTGAAAGAAGTTCGCCGTGTCCTCGCTCCCGGCGGAAGATTTCTCTGCAGTGCTTACGGAAAGGCACATATGCAGGAGGTCAGCCAGCTGGTGCAGAATTTTGATGAACGGATCGTGCTTTCCGCAGACCGGCTTTATGAGCGGTTCGGACGTGAAAACGGCCAGAGTATCCTTGCGCCTTTTTTCCCAAAGGCTCAGTGGCTTTCTTATGAAGACTGCCTTCTGGTCCAGGATGCGGAGCCGCTGATCTCCTACGTCCTCTCCTGCCACGGCAACCAGAATCAGTATATCCTGGACCGTTACAAGGAATTCCGGGCCTACACCGCCAGAAAAACTGCCAAAGGATTCCGCATTACCAAGGATGCCGGCGTATTTCTTTGTGAAAAATAGCCAAAAATAAAAAATATGAAAAAAGTTCTTGAAGGTGACCTTGCGTCACCTTTTATAATACAGTTACAGTAACAAAGTTATGTGCAGGCACGACTTATGCTGCACATCATCACGCAAAGGAGAAAACATATGAAAGGAATTATTTTAGCCGGAGGCTCCGGAACACGTCTTTACCCGCTTACCATGGTGACCTCCAAACAGCTTCTGCCGATCTTTGACAAACCGATGATCTACTATCCTATGTCTGTTCTTATGAACGCAGGCATCCGTGATATCCTGATCATCTCCACACCACAGGATACCCCGAGATTCGAGGAGCTTCTCGGTGACGGCCATCAGTTCGGTGTCAACCTTACTTACGCTGTACAGCCAAGCCCGGACGGACTTGCCCAGGCATTTATCATCGGCGAGGAATTCATTGGCAACGACACCGTATGTATGGTCCTTGGCGACAACATTTTCGCAGGACATGGCCTCAAAAAGCGCCTGAAAGCTGCTGTAGACAACGCAGAAACAGGCAAAGGTGCCACTGTTTTCGGATACTATGTAGATGATCCGGAGCGTTTCGGCATCGTGGAATTCGACCAGAACGGAAAAGCTGTTTCCATTGAAGAGAAACCGGAAAAGCCAAAGAGCAACTACTGTGTAACCGGTCTCTACTTCTACGACAACAAGGTCGTAGAGTACGCAAAAAATCTGAAGCCAAGCGCAAGAGGCGAGCTTGAGATCACAGACCTGAACCGTATCTACCTTGAGAAAGGACAGCTGAACGTTGAGCTTCTGGGCCAGGGCTTCACATGGCTGGATACCGGTACACACGAAAGCCTTGTAGAGGCAACCAACTTCGTAAAAACCATGGAGCAGCATCAGCACCGCAAGATCGCATGCCTTGAGGAGATTGCTTACTTAAACGGCTGGATCACAAAGGATGACGTGCTCAAGGTTTATGAGATCCTTAAGAAAAACCAGTATGGCCAGTATCTCAAGGATGTCCTGGACGGAAAATATCTGGACGCACTTCACTAAGCCGCTCTGTTTTTCCGACACTGAATTTACCTGCGGACTCCGTTTTGACGGAATCCGCATAAGATCAATCATTTATTATAAAGGAGATTTTTTATGACAATCATCGTTACCGGCGGCGCCGGATTTATCGGAAGCAACTTTATTTTTCATATGATGGAGGCTCATCCGGATTACCGTATCGTATGCCTGGACTGCCTGACCTATGCCGGAAACCTTTCCACTCTTGCACCGGTCATGGACAAACCAAACTTCCGCTTTGTAAAGGAAAGCATCACAGACCGTGACGCTGTTTACAAGCTTTTCGAAGAGGAGCATCCGGACATCGTGGTAAACTTCGCAGCTGAGAGCCACGTAGACCGTTCCATCGAGAACCCGGAAGTATTCCTTGATACCAACATCAAGGGTACTGCTGTTCTTATGGATGCCTGCCGTAAATACGGAATCCAGCGTTATCATCAGGTTTCCACCGACGAGGTTTACGGAGATCTTCCACTTGACAGACCGGACCTCTTCTTCACAGAGGAAACCCCGATCCACACAAGCAGCCCGTACAGCTCCTCCAAAGCAGGTGCTGACCTTCTTGTTCTCGCATACCACAGAACCTACGGCCTGCCTGTGACCATCAGCCGCTGCTCCAACAACTACGGCCCGTATCACTTCCCGGAAAAGCTGATCCCGCTGATGATCGCCAACGCTCTGAACGACAAACCACTCCCGGTTTACGGAAAAGGCGAAAATGTCCGCGACTGGCTCTATGTTGAAGATCACTGCCGTGCCATCGACCTGATCATCCACAAAGGACGTGTAGGCGAGGTTTACAATGTAGGCGGACATAACGAGATGAAAAACATCGATATCGTAAAACTGATCTGCAAGGAGCTTGGCAAACCGGAAAGCCTGATCACACACGTAGCAGACCGTAAAGGCCATGACATGCGCTACGCTATCGACCCGACCAAGATCCACAACGAGCTTGGATGGCTTCCTGAAACAAAATTCGCAGACGGAATCAAAAAGACCATCAAATGGTACCTTGACAACAAGGAATGGTGGGAAACCATCATCTCCGGTGAGTATCAGAACTACTACGAAGAAATGTATGGAAACCGCGAGGAGGTTAAAGCATGAAATTTTTCGTAACAGGTGTTGGCGGCCAGCTTGGCCATGACGTAATGAATGAACTGTCCGGCCGTGGACATGAAGGCGTAGGAAGTGACATTGCTCCTTCCTACAGCGGCATCGCTGATGGTACTCCTGTTACCACCATGCCTTATGTGCAGCTTGATATCACAGATAAAGAAGCCGTAGCAAAAACCATCCGTGAGGTAAATCCTGATGCAGTAGTACACTGTGCCGCATGGACAGCCGTAGATGCTGCAGAGGACGAGGAAAACCGTGAGAAGGTACGTCTTGTCAATGTTGCAGGAACACAGAACATTGCGGACATCTGTAAAGAGCTTGGCATCAAGATGATGTATATTTCCACAGACTACGTTTTTGACGGCCAGGGAACCACACCATGGGATCCGGACTGCAAGGACTACGCTCCACAGAACGTATACGGTCAGACCAAGCTTGACGGTGAGCTGGCAGTATCCGGCACTGTAGATAAATTCTTTATCGTACGTATTGCATGGGTATTCGGCAAAAACGGCAAGAACTTTATCCGTACCATGGTAAATCTGGGAAAAACCCATGACAAGCTTACCGTAGTCAGTGACCAGATCGGAACTCCGACCTACACCTACGACCTTGCCCGTCTTCTGGTAGACATGGTCGAGACAGAGAAATACGGCTACTATCACGCAACCAACGAAGGCGGCTTCATCAGCTGGTATGATTTCACTAAAGAGATCTTCCGCCAGGCTGCTGCTCTCGGTCACAAAGAATACGAAAAAGTAGAGGTATCTCCTGTCACAACTGCAGAGTACGGCGTTTCCAAGGCTGTACGTCCATTCAACAGCCGCCTGGATAAATCCAAGCTTGTAAAAAACGGCTTCCAGCCACTTCCAACATGGCAGGATGCCCTGGAAAGATATCTGAAAGAGATCCTGTAAAAAAAAATCCATCGGCGATTGCCGGTGGATTTTTTTTCGTTCTGTTTCTTATGCTAAAATTTAATAATTTTATCTTACTGCTGTGCAGCAGTTCCGTCTGCTGCCTGGGCATCTGCTGTGCCATCCTGTGTGGCGTTTGCAGTCTCACCCTGCGCTTCTGCTGTGCTTCCCTCTGCAGCTGCCTGTGTATCATTATCTGTAGCTGCTGCCGCTGATGTTGCACTGTCTGCTTCCTCCTGGGAAACAGTCTCTCCGTCACGGACCTTCTTCATCATGGTCTCTGCTTTCTGAACAGTAGACTCATCCGGAATCATAACGTAAGCCTTCTGGCTCATAGAATACGGCTTCTGTGTGTCACCGGTACCATTTACACTGTAGCTTACGATGTTCCAGTCACCGCCGTTGTTCAGCTGCTGCTGGAGCAGTCTGGCGATCTCCTCATAGGAGATATTGGTCTCAAAGCATCCCTGGATGCTGGAAAGAACAGAAGAATAATTCTTCAGAAGCTCCGGTGAAAGAGCCTTGTTGATCACACCCTTGATCACTGCCATCTGGTTCTTGCCACGCTGACGGTCGCCCTCTTTAAAGGCATAACGCTCACGGCTGAATACCAGAGCCTGCTCACCGTTCAGGTAGTTCTCTCCCTGATTGAAGTGATATCCTATCTCATTCTTGGAATCAAAGTCATAGTCAGAATAAACGGTAACTCCGCCAAGCGCATCGATCAGCTGCTCAAATCCCGCAAAGTTGATACGGAAATAATAGTTGATATCCTCATTGTAAAGCATTCCCAGAGTATCCATACATACATTGATACCATAGATACCTGCATGTGTCAGCTTATCTCTCTGTCCGCCTGAAATAGAAAGCGGTACAAAATAATCACGAGGTGTAGAAACCAGAAGCACCTGTCTGGTAGCTGTATTTACCGTAGCAATGATATTGGAATCGCTTCGGCTCTTTGCAACAAGGCCGCTGCGGCTGTCGATACCACTGATAAAAATGGTATATACAGAGCCGTCATTGGTATTCTCTTCAGCCTTCGCCTCTGTCTCCTGCGGCTCAATGGTCGTCTCCACCTTCTTCACAGTCAGCTCTCTGATCCTGGAAGAAATATCGGAATATCCATCCATCTCTTCAATAACGCTTAAATATGCGCTGTTCAGCACGATCGCACCTGTCTGTCCGTTCAGAAGACCATCAACCAGCTCTGTAAGTCCTGCAAACTCCTGGACCTGCACAGTCTTGCCTGTCTCAGAATCCACCTCCTGGATAGCCTTGTCAGAATTGGCTCTGTCAAGATCTGTCAGCACACCATACACATAATCTGCTGTAGCCCCTATGGAATCTGCAGAATCATCTGCACGGACATAAATGCCGA
Organism: Blautia fusiformis; assembly: GCF_020686995.1. NCBI lineage: Bacteria > Bacillati > Bacillota > Clostridia > Lachnospirales > Lachnospiraceae > Blautia > Blautia fusiformis. The sequence goes on along the minus strand of NZ_JAJEPT010000004.1, from coordinate 36,474 downwards.
CCTCCGTAACCTCTGTGTTCACACCGGAAATCCCTGCCAGTGTGGAATGTGTCTTATAAACATACATACTTCCGAGAATGAATACTGCTGCAAAGACTGCTGCCAGGATCACTCCCACTACAAATCTTATCTTACCATCCGTACTCCATACAAGCGCTCCGACGATCACGATCAGGACCAGCATTACCAGTCCGATCACTGCAATGAACTTCGTCGGGATCACCTTCATATTCAGAAGCATGACCGCAAATACGATCGCTGTGATCAGAACCACAAGCGTCACGATCAGCCCTGGGATATGTTTTCCCATTTTTCTCATATGCAATCCTCCATTTTTGCTGGTACAGAAAATATTCCATATGGACTCTCTCTGTACAGATTCAAATATCCTAATCATTTTACGCTTTTTTACTGATAAAAGCAAGAAATATCGTAAATCGCCAAATGCAAAAACAGTTCCGTGATATCATGATTCTTTTATGCTCTCACGATGTCACGGAACTGCCGCTAAAATGTTCCTTCTGTAAAATGGATCTCCTTATTCCACGGTAACACTCTTGGCAAGATTTCTCGGCTTATCCACATCCAGACCTTTATTTACACTGACATAGTAACCCAGAAGCTGCAGCGGGATCACTGCCAGAGAAGTTGCAAAATGCGGATCTGTTTTCGGGATATAAACCGTAAAGTCAGCAGTATCCTCGATATTATAGTTTCCAAATGTAGTAAGCCCCATCAGATATGCCCCACGGCTTCTGCACTCCACCATATTGCTGACTGTTTTCTCATAAAGCTCCGGCTGTGTCAGGACACCGATCACAAGGGTGCCGTCCTCGATCAGGGAAATGGTGCCATGCTTCAGCTCACCAGCTGCATACGCCTCAGAATGGATGTAGCTGATCTCCTTCATCTTAAGGCTTCCCTCAAGGCTGATGGCATAATCGATCCCTCTTCCGATAAAAAAGATATCCTTTGCATTGGCCTGCTTGGAGGCAAACCACTGAAGCCTTTCCTTATCCTCGATGATCCTGCTGATCTTGTCCGGAAGTGTCTTCAATTCCTTAATGTAGGACTCACACTGCTCCTCTGAGATCTTTCCGCGGACCAGTGCCATCTGCAATGCCAGCACATAGGAAGCGATCAGCTGTGTACTGTACGCCTTGGTGGTAGCAACCGAGATTTCCGGTCCTGCAAGTGTGTAGAATACATGATCCGCCTCTCTTGCAATGGAAGAACCCACCACATTGACAATAGCCAGCGTGCGGATCCCCTTCTCCTTACATTCCCGAAGCGCAGCCAGACTGTCCGCAGTCTCACCGGACTGACTGATGATCACTGCCAGGCCGGCAGGATCCAGAAGCGGCTTCCGGTAACGGAACTCCGAAGCAAGCTCCACACGCACCGGAAGACCTGCAAGATCCTCGATCACATACTGTGCAGCCATTCCCACATGGTAAGCAGAGCCGCAGGCCACGATATAAACCTGGCTGATGCTGCGGATCCTCTCATCATCCAGACCGATCTCTGTCAGATCCAGCTTGTCCTCCCGGATAACGGAATTCAGTGTATCTGCGACTGCCTTCGGCTGCTCATGGATCTCCTTCATCATGAAATGCTCAAAACCGGCTTTCTCCGCTGCCTCTGCATCCCACTCAATGATCTTAGGCTCCTTCTCGATCTCCTCACCATCCAGATTGTAAAAAGTGATCTCACCCGGTTTTACACATGCCAGCTCCAGATTTCCGATATAATAAACATTTCTTGTATACTTCAGGATCGCAGGAACATCCGATGCGATATAGGATTCTCCATTCTCCACACCCAGGATCATAGGGCTGTCTTTTCTCGCTACAAAGATCTCTTCCGGATAATCACGGAACATCATTACCAGCGCATAGGAACCACGGATACGCACCATGGCATGACGCACTGCCTCAACCGGAGATCCGCCGTATTTCTGGTAGTAATAATCCACCAGCTTCACAGCAACCTCCGTATCTGTGGAAGAATAAAAAGAATATCCCCTGCGGAGAAGCTTCTCCTTCAGCTCCTGGTAATTCTCGATAATACCGTTATGCACAGCTGCCACATTTCCGTTATCACTGACATGAGGATGGGCATTGACCTCTGATGGTTCTCCGTGAGTTGCCCAGCGGGTATGACCGATCCCGCACATACCCGGAACAGATTCACCTGCGTTTGTTTTCTCCAGAAGGACCTTCAGACGGCCCTTCGCCTTAATGATCTCAATATCCTTTTCCCCGTCACGCACTGCGATGCCGGCGGAATCATATCCTCTGTATTCTAGTTTGGAAAGCCCGTCCAGAAGGATGGGTGCTGCCTGATGCCTGCCTGTAAAACCTACAATTCCACACATGATTTTTTTCTCCTCTTATTGCATTTTTATATTCTTCTGACTGCTCCGTTCTTCAGACACCTGCGGTCTGCATCCAGGACATCACTCTGCCACATGCCCCTTCTTACGGACGATCTCAACCACCTGGTCCACATATTTTCTGCAAAGCTCCTCACTCTCTGCCTCTACCATAACACGGAGCAGAGGTTCTGTACCGGATTCTCTCACCAGGATCCTTCCGGTGTCTCCAAGCGCCTCAGCCACACTCTCTACTGCTGCCTGCACATCCACATCTGCCTGCGCTGCTGCCTTGTCATGGACACGCACGTTCTCAAGAACCTGGGGATAGATCGCCAGATCAGCAGTAAGCTCACTGAGCTTTTTCTTCCTTGCCATTATAACTTCCATCATCTTCAGACTTGTAAGGATGCCATCCCCGGTAGATGCATACTTGGAAAAAATAATATGCCCGGACTGCTCACCACCAATACGGCAGCCATTCTGCATCATATATTCATAAACATATTTATCCCCTACTGCTGTCTTCGCATACTCGATATCAAGAGCATCAAAAGCCTTGTAAAGGCCAAAATTGGACATTACCGTAGTTACAACCGTATTGGTGAGAAGCTTTCCGCGCTCCTTCATGTAACGACCGTACACATAAAGGATCGCATCCCCGCTGACCACATTTCCCTTCTCATCCACACAGAGACAGCGGTCCGCATCTCCATCGTAGGCAAAGCCAACATCCAGCCCCTTCTCCACTACAAGCTTCTGGAGACCCTCGATATGGGTGGAACCGGCATTGTTATTGATATTGGTACCATCCGGCTCAGCATTGATCACATAAGTCTTCGCTCCCAGCGCATCAAAAACCGCCTTTGCGATATTCCATGCACTTCCGTTGGCACAGTCCAGACCAATCTGCATTCCCTTAAAGGAATATACTCCCAGGGAGATCAGATATCCTATGTAACGGTTGCGGCCTGCCGAATAATCCACCGTCCTGCCGATCTCACCGCCCTTTGTAAAAGGAATCTCATGCCATTTCTCTCCGAACAGCTGAAGACGGTCATCCAGATAATCCTCCACCAGAGCGATGATCTCCTCCTCCATCTTCTCACCCTGGCCATTAATCAGCTTGATCCCGTTATCATAATAGGGATTATGGCTGGCAGAGATCATAATACCACAGTCAAAGCCATCGGTACGGGCAACATAAGCCACAGACGGCGTTGTTGTCACGTGGAGAAGATAAGCATCCGCTCCGGACGCCACCAGTCCGCCAACCAGCGAATACTCAAACATATAGCTGGAACGTCGGGTATCCTTGCCGATCACGATTCTGGCTGCAGCCGTCTCTCCCGCTCTTCTGCGCAGTTCATTATAATACCATCCCAGAAAACGTCCGATCTTAAATGCATGATCCGCCGTCAACGAAACACCCGCTTCTCCACGGAAGCCATCTGTACCAAAATATTTTCCCATTTCTAGCTCTCCTTTGTGTGTTAATATTTATAACTTATCTTATATATTGATGTGTCATACAGATCGATCAGAATTGTTCTTATCTTTCTGTATGAACATCAATAATATTATCTATATTTCCAGCAGATTTACAGCCTCTGAACAGCCACTTTACATCGCTTCTTACAAAAAGCAACTCCATACGCCAAAATATTATTTCTTCCTTCATTACGTAACCGTTCATCGTACCGCTTTTCTCTGATCTGTGCCAGCGCTCTTTCACATGCATTTTGCAATCCTGAAAAAGTCTGAGAATATTTCAACTCGATAACGATCCCGGCATCCGGATCTTCCGGTTCTGCCAGAATATCTGCAAAACCATCTCCAGATTCCGCATTAGACTGAACAAGCCAGTTTGGATCACTACGCAAAAGCCCCAACAAAAGTCCATGATAAAAAATTTCTTTTTCTTCATTTCGTCCTTTTGTATCAAAAATACTAATCGTATTTCCCAGAATCTTTGTAAGGCGTTCCTCAATCTCACCTGCATTCCCTTCATTTATTGCTTTCAGCAGATTTTTCGTCGGCTCCGCCTCTTTCAGCACTGCGCGGTCAAACCATTCCTTTATCTGAAGCACATAAACTTCTCTTATCTCCCTGTTCGGAATGGTCAGACGATACACTCCCCGTTCGGTCTTCCCTGCCTGTGTAAGATATCCTGTAGTAAATAATACACTCCAGAGATTATCCAGACTGTTATCGATTTCATCATAGGTCAACTCCATACGGACCGTTTTCTCAATAGACTCACCTGCGATCAGACGCTCTATCTCATCTCTTGTAGTCTTATCTGCCCTGTCAATAAATCTCCTTACCAGTTCATTCCCACTGGTATTGATCCAGTAAGACAGCGGCTCCGCATCCGGATTCCCACGCAGACAATCTACATGATTGATCACATCCCATGGGCAGTACACATCCGTATTTCCAAAATGATATCCATCATACCATTCCTTTGTTTCGGAAAGATGATCCTCCATGCCATATGCTGTAAGCAATCTGAAGACCTCATCATCTGTGAAACCAAAATGCTCATCAAATCGATGATCCGTGATCGAAAGCACTTTGAAGTTATTAAGTCCTGTAAAAATACTCTCTTTAGACACGCGAAGACACCCTGTTAATACTGCAAAATACAGAGAATCGTTAGTCTTAAGTGCCTGTCCGAACACACCGCGTATCATGAGCACCATTTCTTTATAATATCCATGCTGAAAAGCCTTATCCAGAGGAACATCATATTCATCTATAAGAATGATCGTCTTCTGCCCATAATGCTTATGCAACAGCTGAGACAATATCTGCAACGCAGAAGAAAGAATATTTTCATCCATAGAATATCGGCCATTCTCCACAGAGATCAATGTACGATATATATCTTTATCCGTTTCTGTCAGTCTGTCACTCTCCAATAAAAACAGAAAACGACTGGCCTCTCTGCCTACCAGTTCTGTCAGCTGATAGCGTGCATTCTCAAAGGTAAGTCCATCAACATTCTTCAGTGATAAAAACACTACCGGAAATTTCCCCATATACTGTTCACACAGTTCTTGTTTCCGGGAAATATAAAGACCTTCAAACAGCGCTTCATCTGCCCCGATCTCGAAGAAACAACGAAGCATACTCATATTCAATGTTTTCCCAAAACGCCGAGGTCTTGTAAAAAGATTTACTTTCCCCCACTGATCGACCAGTTGTTCGATAAGCCTGGTCTTATCTACATAATAAAAATCCGCCTGACGAATTTCCTGAAAATTCTCAATTCCCACCGGTAGCTTCGGTCTCTTCATATTCCGCGTTCCACTCCCTTTCAATGCGAAAAATCACATACAAATATGCCAATTGCCACGTGATTCGTGCTTTCAGAGTAGCACAATACGCTCTTTTTGTCTATTGATTTATTTCGACTCCGTTCGACAAACATATCCGCTTTACCTGCGCAGCTCTGAAGCTTTTTCACAAAATCCTCTTTCCAAAAGGGAAAGCAACAAACTATGTTACCCTGAAAATGGATCAGATGATAAAATAACTCTGATCACATAGCAAGATCGAAGGTGGTGAAACCTATGGGTACAAAGGATACCATCACCAAAGATTACATGGCTGACAACCCACAGAGAAGCAAAACAATGTTCCTCCACATCCGGAAAATATCTCACCGGCTTCTACAAAGATGACCGGCTGATTCCGGTCATCACCGTAGTCGTATACTTCGGCTCCGATACCTAGAACGCTCCCAGAAGCCTCCACGAAATGCTCTCTGTCCGGGACCCCGAGATTCTTTCTCTGGTCCCGGATTACCGGATCAATCTCTTCTCACCTACCGAGATAAAGGATGAAGAACTTGACAAACTCGAGAGCAATCTCAAAGAAGTCATGCTCTTCATTAAATACTCCAAAGATAAACGGAAACTTCAGGAGCTCACATCACAGAGCCCCGGTTTCCGGTCACTCGAGCTCAAAGCAGCCCGGGTCATTGACTCCATAACCGGTATCAATTTACGTTTCACAGAAACAGAAGGGAGTGTTAATATGTGTCAGGCTGTTCAGGAAATGTGCGATGATGCACGCTCCGAAGGTCTATCCCAAGGTCGCATCCAGGGTCTTCAGGAACATGCTTTATTTACTGCACAACGCATGCTGCAGGATTCCAGGTTCTCACCTGAGGATATCAGCAGGTTTTCAGGGCTGCCACTTGAAGATGTTCTGAAATTGCGGGAGAAATGATGATTTGAGAAAATGCTCAGGAAGTACCTTGCTTCCTGAGCATTTTCATACTCTATTCTAATGTAATTCACTTTTATTTTTTTTCTTAAAAAATGCCCATATAACTTTATTTCTCATCAATATAAGACACATTCCATATACAATACACGATAATAATATAGATAATACTAATGTTGCAATACTTGAAAGAGAAAAATGTTTTACAAATTTACAGCTCATCCATATACCAATGCATCCGGCACAAACCGTACAAATATTATATGCTACGCCTGCATTAAGTCGAACAATTTTCCGTCCAACATAAACACAAACAAGCATCATTATAGCTTCTGCAACTATAGTTGAAAAAGCCACTGCATTTTCTCTCCAAAATGGAATACAAACAAAATTTATTGCAATATTTGCTAATGCACTAACCAAGGTTGCTATAAGCACGATTTTTTCCTTACGCGCCGGAATTAATACACACTGATTATATATCCATCCAAAAATACAAAATATAAGCGCTATACTTAATAATTTCAATGAACCTGTAGCTTTTATATATTCTTTTCCAGAAATCAATAATACGACTTCTTTGCTTAATAATATCAATCCGGTAACCGATGGAAACACCAACATAACCAGGACATTAAAAATCTGAGTTAAAATATTTTTATATTCTTCTATCCTTTTTTGTCCCATTAACAATGATAACCGCGGAATTGTAACAATCAAAATAGCCGCCAACATCTGTTTTACGATCCTATATATTTTTGAGGAAACAGAATATATGCCTACTTCGAAATCTGTTCCCATAAATCCTAACATGGTCGTATCGGAATTAATATAAATAGTTGTTGCAACTGTAGATGCAAAAATAATCATAATAGGTTTCAGATGTCTCTTTAATGCCAAACCTATATCAAATTTTAACGAACAATACTTTTTAGCATGAATAAAATTCAATATATTAGATCCTGCATTTGCAAATACTGTTATTCCTGCATATACAATATAGTCATCAGGTTTTTTAACAAGCAAAAACAGCAAGATAATTGAAATTACTTTAAATATAATACTTCGAATCGTTATGTACGCGTATTCCTCATATATAGAGTAAATCCATTCTGTTCCGATCGTTGTAAAAAGAATTTCAATACTAAACACAGCAATTATCACCGCATAATCTTTAAATTTAGGAACAGCTGCAACTGTAAACACTAATAAAATATAAGCTATTATTGTTGATATAATATTAATTGTAAATATTTCATTAGCAAATATACTGAACTTTTTTTTATCATCCCGAAATTTTGTTCCTTCTCTAACTGCATATGTCGATATCCCCAATGCGGCAATCAGTAAAAAATATTGAATAACTGATAATGCAAAATTATATTTCCCTACATTTTCAACAGAAAGAACTCTGGAAATATATGGAAACGTAATTAATGGAAATAATGTATTCAAAACTGTTCTTATACCATTTAATAATGCATTTAGACCAAGTGACTTTTTTTTCATATTTCTAACTATTCCTCTTAATTTTAAATTACAATTTTATGCTTCGATTTGGAAGTCAAATAAGCTAATCCCCAAATTATTATTATCGGAGCCCAAAATTCTGGATATAACAATCTTCCAACAAATGCATCAAATGTTGATCGCGGTGCCTGAAATAAAGAATTTAACATAAAAAGACCAACTGCTATCTTCCAAACATTTTTGCCATCAGATATAATTTTGGATAATAATCTAAAAGTCAAGCCGTAAATAATATTTCCTATAAATACACCTATATATCCATAATCAATATACAGTTCTTCAAAGTAACATGAACCGTATCCAGTACCAACTGCATACCCATATGAATTTGCATAGTAGGAAACAAAATCCGCTAAATATGTTCCATGTAAAGCAGTACTTAATGATTGATTTCCAAAAGAAAAATCTAAATTCAAATTAAATAAGCTATTAAATGGACTATTTTGTAGCCATCTCAATATATTATATAAAGAATAGTGTGCTTCAGAATCTAAATTATTTTTATATAACTCAGCATACTTTACTGCATTTACAGATGTACCTTGTCTTACAAAAAAGCCTACAATAGGAGAATAATCATTTGCATGCCCTACATAATTATTAGATCTAATATATTCAAATAAATACATTGCTCCCATAAGTATTGGAACACATAAACATATTGCCCAAATACCTTTTTTTCCAATCCACGGTTTTTCACCTGGTTTTATTTTATTTCTACACATTGCATATGCAAAAATTATAAGTAAACTTGTAATAAAATTTACTCTTCGTCCCGTTCCTAAAGATAAAAATGCATATAAAATATATAACATTATTGGAACTTTAGCATCCTTTTTTTCTGGTAATGTTGACAAAAATATATAAAATGCTGTCGGCGCAAAATATCCAATCTGTCGTACATACCATGGTATTCTACTTGAATATGAAATGTAATACGATGTATAACCATAATGTCTTACATATAAAACAACATCTATAACTGTTAATATCCAAAACACATAACAGCCATAATACATTCCTTTGCTGATTTGGATTATATTATTCATATAACCTTTTTTATTTTTATATTCAATTTTAGGTATATTATTTTTTATTTTAATTCTTTTTCTTGTTACGCCAAAATATCCTATACATAGTCCTACAAGACTAATAAAAATACATACATCCACATGTTTCTCTATTACATCTGGAAAATTATAATAATAAACTTTCATAAAACGATTCAATATCTGTCCACATAATAAAAATGTAAAAAAGCATACAAGAAATGAAAACATAAATATATTTTCATCTATATTTTTTACAGTAAGATAAAAAAAGCAAATAAAAATAACCGCATTTAATGCTAATATTCCATTTGTATTTCCTATTCCAAAAACAATAACAGATATAATAGAAAATATAATCAATAGTATTATATTATAATATACTTTGTTGCCTGTTTTTGAAGCCATCTTTATTTTCCTTTCCTTTTATATAATTCACATATTTGTTTAATATGTATAATTCCAAAATAAATTCTATATTGATATAAAATACTCTTCATTTTATTTCTATTACTCATATATTTTCTATTTTCTCTATTGCCTGCGAATATCCAGGGTTTCTCCGAATATAATTTTTTCTTGATTATCTTTTTTTCTTTTCTACTCAAATCACACTGTGTATTTCCAATATAACAATCGTAAATTTTTTTTAGTTCATCCAGAATATGAATACTAAATGCAGATTTCATTGGTTCACTTTCAAAATTTATTTGTTTTCTAATACAAGGCAGCTCTTTTTCTATATTATAAAGCATTTTGGAATTGTACTTATGATTTGCTGAATTGTTATTCACATAATATAAATACCATATTCTTTCTACAAGCATTGTTTTTTTACACTTATCTAACAGTTGGAGATTCCATACTATGTCTTCTCCCATTTTTAACTCAGTATTAAATAAAGTATTTTCAGCTATCTCTCTTTTTATCAATCTTGTCCACGGTCCTCGTCCATAATATCCTTTCATATTTCCAAAATATTTTAACTCTCCAACTGAATTACATTTAAAACTTTCTTTTTCTATATCTGATATAATTCTATAATTTATAGGAATCTGTTTTTGCTTTTCTTCATTGAATTCTTCATTATCTAATAACGTATTACCTCCAATAAGAAAATCTACATTTTCTTTTTCACATAAATGTACCGCTTCTGAAAAAAAATATGGCACTAATACATCATCCGCATCTACAAATGTAAGGTATTTTCCTTTAGAATGTTTAATGCCTTCATTCCTTGCAGCGGATACTCCTAAATTGCTTTGTGTTATAACTTTTATTCGTTCATCAAGTCGAGCAATGTCTCTTATTTCGCTTCGAAACGACTCTTCGCTTCCATCATCAATTAAGAGTATCTCATAGTTCATATATTCTTGATTTAATACACTTAAAATGCATCTCTGCAAGATTTCTTTTTCTACGTTATAGCATGGAACAATTACACTTAAAAACATTTTTTTACCTCAATTGCTTATTTCATTTATAAATTTCTGATAGTTGTAGTCTGCATTAAATTTTTTATTCCAAAAATATCTAGCATCATTTCTATTTTTTTTATATTGGTATGAATCTAATTTGCAAAAATCTGTTATTTTTTTAGTCAATTCATTTGCTGTTATATTCTGAGATAAAAGAACCCCATTTTCTTTATCCCTAATTATCTCCTTCGTTCCCCCTGCATCTGTTGCGATGCACGGAATTCCAAAAGATGTTGCTTCCATAATTGATACAGGAATCCCTTCTGATGAACTTACATTCACGAATACATAGTAATTTTTATCCTGATATTGTTTCATTAATTCTGTGTTACTGACATTTCCTTTAAATTCATACTGAATATTGTCTCTCAGTTTGTCTTTTGCCATTTTTTTTATTTCATCCATTAAAATTCCATCCCCATAATGTGTCCACTTAATCGGGATAGCTTTAATTTGGGATAATGCATTTATCAATAAATCTAGTCTTTTTACCTTTGTCACTGTAGAACAGCTGACAATTTCATAACATTTATCATTGAAAAGATACTCCTTTTCTCCATGATCTATTGTTCCTAAGAATCTGGTATGCACTTTCTGTTTATATTGAGGAAATCTTTTTCTCAGATAATCGGTACCATGATCTGAACATGGATATATATTATCAATTTTTGAAAGAATTCCCTCTCTCATTGGTATATAATTCCCTTTATGTTCTTCTTCATAAAGATCATACCGATGTGCCCTGCTTACAATCTTACTGTTCAATTCCCATTTCTTTTTTAATAACATTGCCACATATGGCTGATATTCAAAACGATATGAATAAAATATTGACTCTTTATTCACATGTCCTTTCATTTTTTTATCTATTAGATCTGCTTCATAATGAGAACGACTGAAATAAACAAACATGTTTACAAAATTTCGCACAGATAATCTACGTGATTTCACCAAGCGTGCAAATTCTTTATATAAATTAATATCTGTCAGAGTCCTGAAACTATATAATAAATAGGTCTTATTTGACGCTTTCATAATTGGAATTACTTTCACATTGTTTCCAACAGTTCTTTTTCTTTTTAAGTGTTCTTTTCTGATCTGCAATGCAAAAATATATACTTCATCAAAGTTATCATAATATTTTATTTCTGTTTCCAAATAAGGCTCCCAATCTCCATAAGGAAAGGAATTTGTAAGCAAATACAGCGTTTTCATTAATCTTCCTCTTCTATCTTTTCTTAAAATCGTATACAGCTGGCCATTTATAATTTTTATAAACAGCCAGCTATACTGCAGTTCTCCTATTTGAGTTTTATTTCAATATTACTCATGATTTTATTGATTTTTGCTCTACACTCATCCAATGTAGAGTCTTTTACAATAATCTGGCCAATACAATCTGCTGAAAATACAAATTTTCGAATCTGATCTCCTGGTTTTTTAAAGAATGTTATTTCCAGAATATCTTCATCCATTTCTCCGGTATATTTGATATCTTCTAGGGTTCCACTTTCTTCTGTTGAAAGAATCATTCGTGCCAGTCCTGCCGTTGTTTTGGAATTTTTCTTTCTCCAATACTCCAACGGATTTTCTCCAACAGCCATTGCTGCGATCATTTTGTAATATTCGATTCCAAAGTTTATCTCCACCAGCTCTGGAAGACAGTTGGCGCCTACACGTCCGGTAAGCTCTATGACGTAGACTTTATTATCCCGGAGAATCAGATCCACATTTACTGCACAGTTATTTAATCCCAATGCCTTGATTGCGCTTTTTACTGCTATTTCTGTCTGTTTGTAAACATCTTCATCACAGTCAAGCGGAACATAATGGCCTACCGGTACTGCCGTATGACTCATATAAGTTTCGTCACCATGTGGCATAACAAAAAGCACCTCATTGTTATATACAAATGCCTGCGCACCAAATTCCCATCCTTCTATGAACTCTTCTACAATACAGTAAGATCTTTTTGTTAATCCCATTGCTGCATGAAATCCGTCATAGGCATCTTTTTCTGTTTTTGCTATGTAAATTCCATTGCTTCCTTGTAAATCCGTTGCTTTAATGATCACCGGTAATTTAATCTTATTCAGTGCGTTTTCTAATTCCTCTTCATTGGAAATTTCAAAATACTGTGCTGTACTTACACCATATTCCATAAAAGCTTTTTTCATTTTGGATTTATCATTACACATAATTGCTGCTTTTTCCGGAAGTCCTGTTAAGCCCAAAGAATCACAAGTTTTTCCAAGAGCTGAAATTCCTGTATCCAGACAGCAAGTAGCCACTCCGTCCAATTTAAGATTCGCTGCTTTTTTAGCAACCTCATCAGGATTTGCAATATTCATAAAGCACACTTCATCTGCCAGAGGAATTCCTGGAGGATTATTATCAGGCATGGTTCCTGCAATTGTTGTGATTCCCATCTCTTTTGCTGCTTTATACAGTCCGATCTGTCCTCTTCCAGCACCTAATACTAAAAGTCTTTTTCCTTCAACACCCATTTTTTCTTCTCCCTTCTAATTTGTATAAACATTTTTTCTGCATACTACAGTTTCAATTGTTTTAAAGAAAATCTTCAGATCACCCAGAAATGTTACTTTCTGTGCATATTTTGCATCCAGAGCCAGTTTGTCTTCCTGTGAAATATTATTTCGATAATAGGCCTGTGTATACCCTGTAATGCCTGGTTTTACTTTTAAACGATCTTTTCTTTTCTGGTCATACTCAGACAATGGTCTGTCTGTTGTTACTGGCCTTGGTCCGATCCAGCTCATGTCTCCTTTCAGAATATTAAATACCTGCGGTAGCTCATCAACTGAAATTTTTCTCATTAGCTTTCCGATTTTTGTTACTCTTGGATCATCTGCACTGTTAAAAGTTGAATTATCCTTATTTCTAATATCTGGCGCATTTACCTTCATGGAACGAAGCTTATACATATTAAAGATTGTCCCGTCTTTTCCCCTTCTCTTTGCCAGATAAAAAATCGTTCCCCTGTCCTCTAGCCAGATCAATGTCCCAAAAATAATACAGACTACTAATACGATCGGCAGTGCAATGACTGCAAATATAACATCCAAACCTCTTTTTATGTATCTTTCGTACATGAATTTATACTTCCCTTACTCCATTTCTATTTCTATTAAATCCAGCGCTTTTTCACATATTTCTACAGCCTTTTCAGCTGTATCTGCCTGCGCGATTACAAAGCCGCTACGATCTCCACTACTCTTTATGCCATTCATTTTTTCCCCGATCCCATGTACAACATAAATCTGTTTTACACCTGGAATCTTTCTGGCTTCTTCAAGTCCCCTGATATCTCTGATGAAACCTTGCTCAACTCTAAAATATCTTATAGCAGATGCTTTATGAAATTTAGGCTCTAAGTCTGCAGTTTCACCAAGTGCAATTCGTATACAACTTTCAACCATATCTACACCTGTGGAAAGAGGCGTAAGATAAGTCGTAATATTATCTCCTCCCAGCCGTGCTCCAAGCTCTACAACTTTAGGTCCATCCTTCGTTATTTTGATTTCTGTATGGGATGGTCCATTTGAAATACCAATTGCGTGATTCGCTGCAATAGCCACCTCCGCTATCTGCTTTTTTATTTCTTCTGTATGACCTGATGGCTGTGAATGTCCCATTTCTACAAAATATGGTGCATCTGTTGTCAGCTTATCTGTAATCTGAATAACATGGCATACGCCGTTGACACTTAAAGTTTCTACACTTACCTCTGGCCCTTCCATATACTCTTCAACCATGAGATCTCCGGACCTTGAAGATTCCTTACTGTAGTTATAAGCCTTTTCCACAGTTTCACTGTCATAATCTTTAAGCAGATTGATTCCCCGGCTTCCCGAATTATCTGCCGGTTTTATAATACATCGATAACCTGCTTCTTTTATTTTTCCTACTGCTTCCAAATATTCTTCTTTAGTAGATACTTTGTAAAATACAGGAATCGGAACACCTGCTTTTTTCAGTGCCTTCCGCATTTCCGCTTTATTTGTTGCTTTCACAGCTGTATCTGCACTAATTCCAATCAAATTCATTTCCCTTGCCACTGCTGCCACTGCTCTCATTGGCATATCTGTAGCAAGTGTCATGATTCCATCAATAGAATGTCTTTTTGCAGCTTTCACTATCTCAGGTATATCAATCGTGCTTATGATTTCTTTTTCGATTCCTTCTGTCTGAAAGCCTACTGCGTCGGGATTCATATCGACAACTACAACTTCCAGCCCCATTTCCTTTGCCTTTTTTATCGCTGGAAGCTGTAATATACTTGCTCCCAAAATCATGATTTTTTTCATTTAATATATTCCTTCACAATCCCCAAAAACATCTCAATCACATACTCCACTTCCTCATCCGTCAACTTCGTATGCAGCGGCAATGTGATCTCATTTTCAAATCGCTTATAAGCATTCGGGTAATCCTTGATATCAAATCCCATATTTTTATAAGCAGTCATCATTGGCAGTGGTTTGTAATGTACGTTGCAGGCAACCCCTTTTTCTGCCATTTTGACGATGATCTCGTGTCTCTGCTCCAGAGTGATTCCCGGGATTCTGGTGATGTACAGGTGTCCGGAAGACTGATGCTCTTCGTTGTAATGATCCAGCACTTCGATGTCGAGTGGTTTAAATGCTGCATCATATCTGCTGATGATTTCTTTTCTTCTTGCAAGCAAAGCTTTATACCGTTTCATCTGCGCCAGTCCAATCCCGGCAACTACATCGGTCATATTGCATTTAAACCAAGGTCCGATGATGTCATACTCCCAGGCGCCAAGCTGTGTTTTTGCAAGGGCATCCTTTGACTGACCATGAAGTGATAACAGCTGATACTGATGATAGATTTCTTCATTATCAATTCCTTCGATATCTCTCCATGCCACAGCGCCGCCTTCTGCTGTTGTAAAGTTTTTCACTGCATGGAAGCTGAAGTTTGAAAAATCCGCAATGCTGCCCACTGGTTTTCCATGCCAGGTCGCACCAAATGCATGGGCTGCATCTGCCATTACGATAACTCTTCCGATTGCTTCCTGAAGCTTATTGACTGGATGGAAAAGCTTCTTTTTCTCTTCTACGATAGAGAAGATCCTGTCATAGTCGCATGGCACTCCGCCAAGATCCACCGGAATGATCACTTTTGTTTTCTCTGTAATAGCTTCTGCCAGCTTGTCATAATCCATTTCCAGAGAATCTTCCTGTGTATCAATAAGAACCAGCTTTGCCCCGACATGACACACCACCGATGCACTTGCGGTATAGGTATAAGCGCAAGTGATCACTTCATCGCCTTCGTGGATTCCCAGAAGACGAAGTGTCATTTCCGCACATGCAGTCTGCGAATTCAGGCATACAGCTCTATTGGTGCCGCATAAATCCGCAACTTCTCTTTCCAGTTCTTTTGTTTTCGGTCCTGTTGTGATCCATCCGGATCTTAAAGCTTCTGCTACCTGTTCGATTTCTGCCTCTGTAATATCTGGCGGTGAAAATGGGATTTTCATTTTTTCAACACTCCTTCGTTTTCGTATATATGTAAATTATTGACCAGTTATCAGTTCTTCTCCGCAGCCACAGCCGCGTCACTCATCAGTTCCTCATACACCTTCTTATGCAGCTTCAGGTCGGAATCCGCAGAGTGATAGGTCGGTACGATCGCGGCTACAATGTCCCGGATCTTTTCGCTGTTGGCGTAGCCGTATGCTGCCAGGACTTCCAGCTGTCTGAAGAATTCCTGTACGTCCATTTCGATGGGTTTGCCGATGTGGATGAGGTCGTTTGGAGTTTTCTCCATGCCTTCCTCGGCCATCAGCTTTTCTTCGTAGAGCTTTTCGCCTGGGCGGAGGCCGGTGTAGGTGACTTTGATGTCTACATCCGGGGTGTAGCCAGAAAGCTTGATCAGGTTTCGGGCAAGGGTGTCGATCTTTACCGGGGCTCCCATGTCCAGGACGAAGATCTCGCCGCCTTTGGCGTAGGTTCCTGCCTGGAGGACAAGGCTTACGGCCTCCGGGATAGTCATAAAGTAGCGGATGATGTCCGGATGTGTGACGGTGACAGGGCCGCCTTTTTCGATCTGGCGCTTGAACAGCGGGATCACGCTTCCGTTGCTGCCCAGAACGTTTCCGAATCGTACAGCTACGAATTCTGTGCCGGTTCCTGCTTTCGATGTATGGTTCTCACTTACATATGCCTGGCCTTCGTTGTCGTGAAGTGCATCCAGGGTATCCTTTCTGTGTCCGCCAAGTCGTGGCAGCCAGTCGGTGTGTCCGTTGTGGCTGACCATGTTCATGCTCTGGACTACCATTTCGCAGAGTCGTTTGCTGGCGCCCATGATGTTGGTCGGGTTTACAGCCTTGTCGGTACTGATCAGCACAAAACGCTGGCAGCCGTTCATCATTGCCGCATATGCAGTCTTATAGGTTCCTACCACATTGTTCTTGATTGCCTCACAGGGGCTGTTCTCCATCAGCGGTACGTGCTTATGTGCGGCTGCATGATATACGATCTCCGGCTTGTAGGTTTCAAATACCCAGTTGATCCTTTTGCTGTCGCGGACAGAGCCGATCAGTACCTTCAGGTTCAGGTTCGGATAACTGGCCTTCAGTTCCTGCTCAATGTCGTAAGCGTTATTTTCATAAATATCAAAGATCACCAGAAGCTCCGGCTCATGACCTGCGATCTGACGGCAGAGCTCACTTCCGATGGAACCGCCGCCTCCTGTTACCAGAATCCTTTTGCCCTTCAGATACTGAAAGATCTCAGACATGTTGACTTTGATGGTGTCTCGTCCGAGAAGATCCTCCACTGCTACTTTTTTCATCTTGCTCAGGGATACTTCTCCGTTTACAAGCTGATATACACCAGGAAGCTGCTTCAGCTCGCAGCCGGTTTCCTTGCAGATGTTCAGGATATCCCGCTTTTGATGCGGTGTTGCCGTCGGGATCGCAAGAAGGATCTGATTGATATGATACTTGTCCACATTGAGAAAAATATCGTCTCTTCCACCTACCACCGGAACGCCTTCCATGTATCTTCCCCATTTATTCGGATTGTCATCGATCAGGCAGCGTACTCTGGAATTGGTTTCCTTTGCATTCTGAAGCTCCCGGACAATGGTCCTGCCCGCTTCTCCTGCACCGATGATCATCACGTTTTTGCTCCGCTCCTCACGCTCGCTCTTTTCTCTGCGGTTCCGCTCAAGAAGTACAAAACGATAGGAGAAACGTACGCCTACAGTCAGGAAAAACTGCAGCATGATACCGATCAGATAATAGGAAGCCGGCATCCGTTCCCAGAAGATCGTGATACCCACAATATGCAGAACGCCAGTGATCACAGTTGCTACCGTGATCTTGATCAGCTCATGGAAGCTTGCGAAACGCCATACACTGTTATACAGATGCATGCATCCGAACACTACCAGGATGATAATGGTATAGATTGGTGCAAAACTCCTCCATGCGGCAAAATAGTCTGTGGGGATCGAGGAATACCGAAAATCGAATCTCACCAGCAGCGCCATAAAATAAGAAAAATTAACAGCTATCATGTCATAGATGATCAGATATATCGCAATTACTTTCCAATGTTCTAACTTCTTCATACTTCCTCCGGTCTGTCTTACTGTTTCTGCATAATCCCTGATGTATTCTTCCTGCTCTTTGTCTTCTGTCTGCTTTTCCCTGGGACTTTGTTTTGCCAGTGCCAGAAGCAGGACCGAGAACGCAAGAAGTACTACGATCAGCATGATCAATAAAATCTGCATTTTTTGCTTCCTCTTTTATATTTATAACTTATCTAATTTATTTTTATCCCCGAACTGCGTCTCCGCAGCCCGGGTCATTATATTCAAATCTCAATATGTATGGATCATTTGGCGCCGCTTCCGCGGAAAACGACCATAACTGTCTTAACCAGGATCTCTATATCCAGCTTCAGACACCATTCGGCAATGTACTTTGTGTCAAGCTCTACGACTTCCTCGAAATCCGTAATATCACTTCGACCGCTTACCTGCCACATACCGGTAAGTCCCGGCTTGATGGCCAGACGTTTGCGATGGTGAAGCTCATACTTCTCCCACTCATCCATTGTCGGCGGTCTGGTTCCTACAAGACTCATATCTCCTTTCAGAATATTCCAGAACTGTGGAAATTCATCCAGGGATGTCTTTCGGATAAAATGTCCTACTCCTTTGATGATTCGTGGATCATCATCCATTTTGAACATCATTCCATCTTTTATGTTATTCTGTTTCATCAGTTCTTTTTTGCGTTCTTCTGCATCCATATACATGGAGCGGAATTTATAGATCTTGAACGGACGACCGTTCTTTCCCATGCGGACCTGTGAGAAAAATGCAGGACCCGGAGATTTGATCTTAATGGCCGGAACCAGAAAGATCGCTGCGATCCCTGTAAAAAGACAACCTACCAGACCGCCTACGATATCCATAGCTCGTTTCACAAACATCTGGCGCGGTGTCACAATGTGGATACTGCTGGAAAGCACAGTGTATCCGCCAAGCTCCTCCACCACCTGGTTCTTGCCAAGAGATTTCATAGTTGCCAGTCTCATATGGATGACAACTCCCATTGCAGAGCAATCCTTGATCATCTGCTCCGGGATCGGGATTTCCTTAGGCACTGCAAAAAATACTTCATCGATCCAGTTCTTATGGATATAGGAGATCATATCCTCACTCCCGGCTACTACCGGTACTCCACAGACGGATGCACCCTTCTTGTCACAATCCATAAAGACGATTCCTGCCAGATGATAGGTTCCGTAATTATTCTTGCGGATGGTTTCCACCACATTGTCTGCATTTTCACTGACTGTAACGATCAGCAGGGATCGCTTCTCGCTTTCTTCGTATCTGTGATCCTTCAGGAATTTCTTCAGTGCCTGTCTGCCGCAGTAGCTGAAGCAGGTATAAAGCACATAGGTGATCAGCAGGATCATTCTGGAATAATTGTTTCCAATTCTTAAAAGAAACATATATGCCAGGACCAGAAGGCAGACCAGTGTACACTGTTCAAAGGTTTTCTTCAGTTCCACCAGCATTCCTCTTCGCAGAACTCCGCTGAAGCTTTCATTAAAAAATGTGACCATCAGCTGGATAAGAAACATCACCACTGCCACATTTCGATACAGCTCTGTCTCGTATGGCTGACCGATCCCGTTTCGGATCCAGTATGCAAGTACAAACGCAAGCTGCAGACACAACATATCGCAAATCGCAAAATCTGCATGTTTTACCCAGCTGCTGTTTTCTTTTTGATACATATTCTTTTCTACGCCTTCCCTCGCTTACATTTTTTGTTGCTTTTATCCCCTCTCCGGTATCTCAGGCACCTAGAGAGGGGATGATATTTATTTCACGACAATGGTAAGTACGGCTCCGTTGGAGCTGTTTCCACTGTTGTCGACTACATAATATGTAAGCTCGTAAGTTCCCGGTGCAGCTGTATTTACATCACCGGTGATCTGGATCCTTTTGAAAAGATCACTGGTTGACTCTGTATCATCCTGGATATCCTTTACATAGCTTAATTTATCCAGCGTAGTTCCTACCGGTACCTCTACGTAATAGGTAGTCAGATACATCTTCGGATCCTGCGGAGAAAGCTGCTCAATCTTGTCTTCCTGTGTCTTCTGCGCCTGTTCCTCCGGAGTCAGTTCTCCTTCTGCGGAATCTCCGCTTTCAGCATCTGTGCTGTCTGCTTCTGTCCCATCCTGCATATCTGTCTCTTCTGCAGGCTCTGTGGTGTCTGTGGAATCTCCATCCTCTGTGAGACCGTCATTATCGATCAGTCCCAGCTGCGGATTTTCGGCACTGCCGTCCTGAGCTTCCATGGTAAATTCTTTTTTTGTTACATTGTTGTTTTTGTCCTTT
The DNA here is from genome assembly GCF_020686995.1 of Blautia fusiformis. Taxonomy (NCBI): domain Bacteria; kingdom Bacillati; phylum Bacillota; class Clostridia; order Lachnospirales; family Lachnospiraceae; genus Blautia; species Blautia fusiformis. The sequence goes on along the minus strand of NZ_JAJEPT010000004.1, from coordinate 15,883 downwards.
GCAACAAAGATAACAGAAACCTGTTTTCCGTCATTCTTCGGATATATGGTTTCTACAGTAAGAGACTCTGTAACATCTCCATCTCTGTCATCCTGTGCCTTTACATCCTTCAGAAGATCCTCTTCTGTCATATCGGATGTATAATTCGTATCTTTTCCCTCTTCAAATGTGATCTTCGGTCCTTCATTATCCTCGGAGCTCTTCATGTATACTACACCGGCTCCCATACCAAGGCAGATGACCACTAATAAAAACACAAAAAATTTCTTCATATTTTTGCTGCTCCCGGCCTTTCCCAACACTTTGATCCGTTGTTGTTATTTTTATGCGTGACGTTTCTTTTTCTTTTTGGATTTCTTGCCCATTTTGGAAGAGTATGGGATTGTACCAAGTACGCTTAATCCAAGATATTTCTCTACGTCTTCCGGTGTCTTTACAGTATCGTTTGTCAGATATACGATGATCACAACAGCTGCTGCCAGAAGGATACCCAGAAGTCCGCCGATCACACCGTTTTTCGGTACGCTTGGGCTTGATGGCTCATCCGGGATGTTTGCTGTCTCTACCACATTTACTGCCTTGATATCCATAACCTGCTGGATATGCTTGGAAGCAATATCTCTTACTGCGTTTGCGATCTCTGCCGCTGTATAAGGATCGGTATCTGTAACTGTGATGGATACTACTCGTGTATCCGTTGGTGTATCTACGGAAAGCTTCTTAAGAAGCTCCTCATGTGTCATATCCAGTTTCAGCTGTGCGATCACACCCTCAGTAACTGTACGGCTCTTGATCAGCTCCGCATAGTCCTTGGTCAGTGATGTACTTGTCTGGATATCCTGATTGGTCAGTGTGCTGCTGTCCTGCTTGGACAGTACCACGATCTTGGTTGTGGATTCATACTTCGGTGTGATCAGAAGCATGGTTCCCATAACAGCTGCCAGGCAGAAAACAATACCGGATAAAATGATAACACCCAGCTTGCTCAGTAACAGGTGAAATACCTCACCAAGATCGATCTCTACTTCGTCGTTGTTGTTAACAGTCTGATTTTCCATTTCTTTTCTCCATTACCCTGTGATTTTCCGGGGATTTTTGATAAAGATCTTCTTTACATATTCGCTCCCCATTGTTTTTTCCATTTTGGCGACACATTTGCCGATCTCCGGGATACGCTCCGTCTTACGGTGTCCGTCAGAACCGACAAAATCCAGAAGCCCATGCTTCATGACTTTCCGTGCAAAGGTTTTTGCCCCGAATCCGTCCTGACCGCTGATGGTATCTGCATTGACCTGGATATGTGCTCCCATATCCTTCAGCTCTGTCAAAAATCCAATATCGTTCCGGGTAGCCTTATAACGTTCCACATGAGCGATGATCGGGATAAAACCATTCATCAGAAGACTTCTGACCCGTTCTTCAATATAATTTTTCTCATCTCCGTTGCTGAATTCCACAAGCACATATCTGGAACCTGCAAGGGTAAGCCGCCGTCCCTTCTTAAGGCATTCCACCATATCCATACTGGAATGGAGTTCACAGCCCAGATAAAGTCTCATGCCTTCATCACCAATATTCATGGCTGCTCTACGCAGCTGCATGAACTGTCTTGTCACAATGTTCATATGCGGCTCAAACATATCGTACCGGAAATGTGGTGTCAGGATCACATGACGTACGCCCTCCTGATACTCCTTATTGAGCATCCAGAGTGATTCTTCCATGTTTCTTGCACCGTCATCCACCCCGGGGAGGATATGACAATGAATATCATAAAGTCCCTTCATTAAAATAACCCACTCATTTCTGTTGTCAATGTTTTTTTATTTACTGCTGCTCTCACCATAATCTCCGTAGGAACCATACTTACCGTACTTGCCGTATTTACCATACTTGCCATAGTGACCGTAATTGCCGGCCTTGCTGTAGTCCACCTTGTTCAGGATGGTTCCCAGGATCGGGCAGTTGCTCTTGGCAAGCTGATCTCTTACTTCCTGTACAAAACGGTAGCTGATGGTACCGGATTCAACGACGATTACAGATCCGTCGCAGGAATCTGCTATGATAGCACTGTCGATGATCAGTCCAAGCGGCGGTGTATCTACAATAACGTAATCATAAACATCTCTTACCACGCGGATCATATCCTTGAAGAGTCTGTTTCCGAGAAGCTCTGCCGGGTTCGGAGGTACGATACCGGAGAAGATAATATGGAACTTCGGAAGTGTAGTGGCACAGATCACGTCAGAAAGCTTGGCCTGCTTGGAAAGATAATGAGCAAGTCCCATTACCTCCTGGTCTACTGTCACACGTCCCATCAAAACGGATTTACGCAGATCGGCATCGATCAGAAGCACTGATTTGCCGCTCTCAGCAAGAGAGGCAGCAAGATTAAATGCCACACTGCTCTTTCCCTCATTAGGAGTACAGCTGGTAAGTGCGATCACTTTCTTATCTGCTCCGCAGAACTGGATATTTGTTCGCAGAGCTTTATAAGCCTCATCCATCTGGTGATCAGACTTCCAGTTGCTCAGTTTAACTTTAATCATAATTCCTTTTCACCTTTACCTTTTTGTTCTATCTGATGACAGTCTTGCCCTTTGGGCATGTCTATAGGTTATTATACAATCCCATTTTCTAATACGCAAGTTCTTTATTCGACAGAAAAGCCGTTAAATATGTACAATTTGCCTAATTTTTATTATTTTTTATTCCCCGGCCCAGAAACAGGATAGATTATTTTTATTCCCTGTGTTAAAATAAACCCACGGCAATGAGTGCAGCGGTTACAGGAGGAGCCTTATTTTTTGCCAACCGTGATTGGCTGCCATAAGGAGGATATAAACATATGACAAAACAGGAATTTCAGAAACTGACCGAAGATCATGTCCTGCTGCTGGATGGTGCTACCGGCTCCAACCTGATGAAGGCCGGCATGCCGCGTGGTGTCTGCACAGAGAGCTGGGTGCTTGAGCACAAGGATGTGATCCAGTCTCTGCAGAAGGCATACATCGAGGCGGGAAGCCATATCATCTATGCACCTACCTTCGGAGGAAACCGCATTAACCTCACTATGCACGGACTGGAGGATCAGATTGAACAGATCAATCATACCCTGGCAGGCTATTCAAAGGAGATCGCACCGGAGGGTGTTTTCGTAGCAGGTGATATCACCACCACAGGCAAGATGATGGCACCGGCCGGTGACATGACTTACGAAAAAGCCTTCGAAGTCTATCAGGAACAGATCGGCTATCTCCGTGATGCAGGTGTGGACCTGATCGTAGCGGAAACCATGATCAATATCGAGGAGACACTGGCTGCTGTAGACGCCTGCCAGAGTGTCTGCGAGCTTCCTATCATCTGTACCGTGACTGTAGAAGCAGACGGAAGTATCTTCAGCGGCGGAAATGCCATAGAGGCTGCCATGTCCCTGGAAGCTGCAGGTGCAGACGCTGTCGGCATCAACTGCTCGGTTGGCCCGGATCAGCTGGTATCGGTTATCCGCAATATCAAGGAGAACGTTTCCATTCCGGTCATTGCCAAACCCAATGCGGGAATGCCCCAGATCGATGATCTTGGAAATGCAGTTTACAGCATGACCCCTGCGGATTTTGCAGGTTATATGAAGGTGCTGGTGGACAACGGTGCTTCCGTGATCGGCGGATGCTGTGGTACCACACCGGAGTTTATTTCGGAAACCGCCCAGGTGCTTGGACTTCGATAACTTTAACCGGAACAGATATGCTTCCACGCACTGCTTCAATTTAGAACAGCAATAAGCCGTGAGTGAAAGATTCCGTCAAAAAATTCCTGAGGATCCTATGTGAGATATCAACAGATATCAACATAGAAATTCTCAGGATTTTTATTTTTCCGGATATTATTTCTCTTTTACTGCTTCTTCCGGCCGGTTTGCCTCATCCGCATAGGAGCTGCGGATCGCTTTTCGCACTGGAAGTACACAGGCAGGAACAACGGAAAGGCCGTCCACTCCCATCTGGATAAAAGCTTCTGTAAGATTGGAATCTGCTGCCAGCTCTCCGCATATGTAAACTTCACATCCTGACTTATGTCCTGCCTCTGTTACCATGCGGATCATCTTTACAAGCGCCGGATGATGATCATTGTATTTATCCTTCAAAAGAAGATTCTGCCGGTCCATAGCCAGGGTATACTGGGTCAGGTCATTGGTTCCTAGGCTCAGAAAATCCACACGTTTTCCAAGTTCTTCACTGATCATGACCGCTGCCGGTGTCTCGATCATAATTCCGGTACGGATGTTTTTGTAAGGAATGTTCTTCTCATCCAGGCCCTTTTTTACCTCACGGATCAGCTTCTCGATCTCATCCAGCTCATCCTCGGACGTGATCATCGGATACATCAGGTTGATATTTCCATAGGCACTTGCACGGTAAATAGCCCGAAGCTGCGCTTTGAACATTTTTTTGCGATCAAGGCAGAGGCGGATGCCGCGGTTTCCCATCATAGGATTGACCTCATCAGGAATTGCCATATATTCTGCCTGACGGTCTGCCCCCAGGTCCACGGTACGGATCACTGCCGGACGTTCATCCATATCCTCGGCTACTTTTTTATAGGCACGGAACAGCTCATTCTCTCTTGGATAATTCTCTCTTCCGAGATACTGGAATTCACTTCGAAGAAGGCCGATACCTGCTGCTCCGTAATAAAGAACCGTATTCAGATCATCCAGATTTCCGATGTTTGCCAGAAGCTTGATCTCCTTGCCATCGGCTGTGATATCCTTCTGGTTCCGAAGTCTCAAAAGTTCTTCCCGCTCTTCCTTATCTGCTGCATGACGGATCTCATATTCCTTAAGAAGCTCCGGCTCCGGATCGATATACAGTGTTCCTGTATACCCATCTACAATAGCCATATGGCCATCCCATTCTTTCTGTATCTCCACCTCGACCAGGGTGGGGACTTCCATGGATTTTGCCATGATCGATACATGGGAAATAACAGACCCCTGATGCATGACTACCGCCAGAAGACTGGCTTTGTTCATCTCCAGAAGTTCATTGGGGGAAAGCTGCTCTGCTGCAAGGATCACCGGCTCATCTCCCAGATTGATCCGTGCATGGGAGCCACCCATGGCGCCGATCAGCAGCTCGGAAATCTCCCTGATATTTTCGATCTGTTCTTTGACAGCCTCGTCCTCCAGCTTGCGGAACACATTTGCAAGCTCATCCCTGGTTGTCTGGACTGCGTAAGCTGCACTGACCTTTTCTGTCGTGATCATGCTTTCCACGGCCCGCTGGAAGCTTCCGCCACTTAAGAGCTTCAGCTGACGTTTCAAGGTCAGCTCCTGCTCTTTGGGGAGGGGTGCTCCGTTTTTATACATATGCTGGATCTGGTTCTTTACCGCTGTTCTTGCATTATCCAGACGATCCAGCTCCTTTTTTACATTGTCTACCATGGACTGACGGATCTGATATTCGCCTCTGTGGTAATACAGTATTTTTCCAATGGCTATTCCGGAAAAAGCGGATGTGCCTTTGTATATCTCCACCTGAAAAACCCCCTTACTGGTCCGTCTGCTTAATCGCAGGCAGCTTTAAACTCTGTCCAGATCTTATTGTATTCCTGCTCTGCTTCCTGGCTTACATTCTGTACGATCTCACCCTTTGTCACGCTGTCCGGAACAACCAGGCTCTCGTCTACCAGATCATCTGCTGCCTTGTTTGTATTGTAGTATCCGATATAGTTGATGCACTGTGCAGATACTTCCGGCTCCAGGATATAATTGATAAATTCATTGGCAGCCTTCGCATTCGGTGCTTCACTTGGCACAAACATTCCCATAATACCAAATCCAAGACCTTCCTCCGGATAAACCACCTTAAGATCCGGATTATCCTTCAGCGCCTGTGTTACCTGTGATGTATAAAGAAATGCCACACTTGCCTCTCCGTTGAGAAGGGCATTCTGTGTATTGTCATCCTGGATCATACGAATGTTCGGTGCCAGCTCTTTCAGCTTCTCACCTGTCTTGTCGATCACGGCTACATCTTCTTCGTTCATGCTCTCTCCCATGGAAAGCTGTGTGATGCCACAGATCACGCGGTAATTACCTACGATGGCAATGCTGTCCTCCAGAGACTTATCCCAGAGATCCTTGTATCCTTTAATGTCGATATCTACCTGCTCCGGATCATAAACGATCAGTGGGATTCCTGCTCCGTAAGGTACTGTATATTCGTCATCCGGATCATAAAACTGTCCCTGATAAAGGGGGTTGATGTTCTTAAAATTGGAAACGGTATCCTTGTCGATCTTCTGGACAAGTCCCTCTTTTACCGCGCTGTCGATAATGTAATCATCTGCAATTACCACATCGTAATCGCCGCCCTTTGCCTGGGAAAGCTTCTCAAGCATGGTCTCATCGGTATCAAAGTTGGAATATACCACCTTGGTCCCTGTTTCTTTTTCAAAATCATCCAGCACTTCCTGTGGAAACATTCCGTCCCATGTATAAAGTACCAGTTCATCCTTATCCTTTGCACTGACACTGACACCTGTTATCATAGATGTTCCAAGTACCGCACATAACATGATCGCTGCTGCTTTTTTTACTTTCATAGAACCTCCTTCATGTCTCTCTGACGTCTTGTTATTTTGCTTTTACCTTTGTCCAAAGCTCTGCGAATTTCTGCTTGATCTTTGGCTTCTGGTATCCGAAGATCTCATTCTTTGGATTGTCGATCTGCGGAATATAGGAAGAAATTCCCTCATAAGTTCCGTTCTTCATCTCCTCGAATGCACTCTTTACAGTAGAAGTATATCCTACTTCTTCGGTATTGGAAAGAGCATTTTCATCATCCAGCATAAAATTGATGAACTCATGAGCCAGATCTACTTCATTGCAGTCCTTGGTGATGACCATGGCATCATACCAGGTATTGGTTCCCTGCTGCGGAGTATAATAGCCAAGCTCCGGATTTTCGCTGATAATATAGGAAGCATCTCCGGAATAAACAACCGCCATTGCCTTGTTTCCTGAGATCATGTTGTCGATCACATCATCACCTGCATAGATCGGATCCATGGTATCTCTCTGCCGGATCAGCCACTCATAAGCCTGCTGGATCTCATCAAGATTTTTTGTGTTCATGGAATACCCCAGCGCCTTCAGGGCGATCATAAAGGAATCCCTTTCGGAATCATACATATAAAGATCTCCCTTATATTTTTCATCGCAGAGAATATTCCAGCCCTCTTTGTCAAGATCCTCCTGAGAGACTACATTCTTATTATAAAGGATTCCTACAGTTCCCCAGAAATACGGACAGGAATAACGATTTCCCGGATCATAGTCCTTATTCTGTACCTCGGGAAGAAGATTTTTGCTGTTTGGGATTTTTTTCCAGTCAAGGGCCTGAAGATATTCCTCCTTGATCAGTCTTTCGATCATATAATCTGACGGAACCAGAACATCGTAGGTTTCACCACTGGCCAGCTTGGTGTACATCATCTCATTGGACTCGAAGGTTTCATATACAACAGTACAGTTATACTGCTTCTCAAATTTGTCCAGAAGACTCAGGTCCATATATTCTCCGGCATTATATACACGAAGCACGTGGTTTCCCTGGCTTACAATCGTCCACTTTCCCAATACCAGAACAACCGCAGCAGCTGTGACAACCGCAACGATCCTTCTTTTTTTCGGATCCATTTTTTTCACGGTGGAGGCCTGAAGCTTCGGCATGATCAGATTTGCAAAAAGAAGCACCAGTACAATGACCACGATCACAATAGTAGAAAGGGCGTTGATGGTGGGATTGATGCGCTTTGTCATATTATATACAACAATGGATATATTTTTTACTCCGTTTCCGGAAACAAAGTAGGAAATTACGAAATCGTCAAAGGACATGGTAAAGGCCAGGAGCGCTCCCGCAAAAATCCCTTCTTTGATCATGGGCACGATAACCTTGGTAAGTGCCTGATATGGCGTTGCACCAAGATCCATGGCTGCATTGGCAAGGTTCGGATCCAGGCTTCGTACCTTCGGATATACACTGGTGATCACATAGGGCGTACAGAATGCGATATGTGCCAGCAGCATGGTCAGATAGCCTTTCGTCATTCCCAGCGAAGAAAACAGCAGCATCAGACCAATCGCGGTTACGATCTCCGGATTCAGAATTGGAAAGTTATTGATGGTAAGGACCATCTCCTTCAGCACCTTTCTGGATTTTGAAAGTCCGATGGCTGTGATGGTTCCCAGCACTGTGGAAATAACAGTTGCCAGAATTGCCACTGTGACCGAAACATAAACTGCCTTACTGATCTCCATGTTGTTTATCAGCTCTCCGTACCAGCGCAGGGAAAATCCTGTAAATCTGGTCAGGGACTTGGATGAGTTAAAGGAAAAGATCATGGTCACAAGGATCGGCAGGTAAAAAAATGCCAGACACAGCACTACATATAATTTTGAAAATATGGTATTTTTTCTTTTCATCTCCTGCCTCCTTTAATCGTCCTGAGTATCCATCTTCTTCATCAGGCTCATAAAGATCAGAATGATCACTGCCAGGATCAGAGAGATGGCACTTCCGAAGTTCCAGTCACCTACAGAAATAAACTGTGACTCGATGAGATTACCGATCAGCATGTACTGGCCGCCGCCGAGAAGCTTCGGAATAACGAAGGTTGATATGGACAGAAGGAATACCATCATGATACCATTGACCACACCTGGCATGGAAAGCTTCCAGGTGATCCTCCAGAAGGTCTGGAAGGGATTGGCACCAAGGTCGTTGGCCGCTTCGATCAGTGACTTGTCCATTTTACTTAAGGATGTATGGATCGGAATGATCATAAAGGGCATAAAGTTACAGACAAGGCCCACGATAACGGAAAAATCTGTATACATCATGGTGATCGGTGAGATTCCCAGCATTTTCAGAAGGTTGTTCACCAGACCATTGTCAGAAAGAATGTTCATCCATGCATAGGTACGGAGAAGCATGTTGATCCACATGGGAATGGTGACCATAAGGATCAGAAAGCTCTGCACCTTTTCGGAATATTTGGAAATAATGTATGCCAGCGGATATCCGCAGACCAGGCAGATTAGTGTGGTCAGGATACCCAGGCGGAAGGATTTCAGGATAACACTTAAATATGTAGCTTCCAGAAATTTTGCAAAATTCGCCCATGTAAAATGCAGGGTCAGAACTTCATTTCCATCTGAGGTAAATGCATAAAGCACGATCAGGATCAATGGTACCACGATCAGGATCGAAGCCCAGATGATATACGGCTTGATCAGATGCTTGAACTGTTTCATTAGTATCCTCCCATTCTGCACATAACATGGATATCCTCAGGACCAAACTTCAGTCCCACTTCACGTCCCACTTCTGCATAATCGGTAGTATGCACCATGTATGTGCGAAGCTCCGTCTCGACCAGGATCTCATAATGCACGCCCTTGAACGTAATGTTCCGTACAGTTCCTCTGATCTTGGCCTGATCCGGTTCCACAATATCCAGATCCTCCGGGCGGAGAACAACCTCAATGGCTTCGTTGTCCTCAAATCCCTTGTCTACACATTCAAAACGGAAGCCATCAAACTCCACAAGGAAATCCCTGATCATCGTTCCTTCTATAATATTGGACTCTCCGATAAAGCCGGCAACAAAACGGTTCTCCGGCTCATTATAGATATCTGTCGGGCTGCCGATCTGCTGGATCTCACCGTTGTTCATGACTACTACCGTATCAGACATGGAAAGTGCCTCCTCCTGGTCATGGGTAACATAGATAAAGGTGATTCCTACCTCTCTCTGGATCTTTTTCAGCTCGATCTGCATCTGCTTACGGATCTTGGCATCCAGTGCGCCGAGTGGCTCATCCAGCAGAAGAACCTTCGGCTCATTGACAAGAGCTCTGGCAATGGCAACTCGCTGCTGCTGTCCACCAGAAAGAAGTGTAACATCTCTTTTTTCGAAGCCTTCCAGCCCTACCATTTTCAGCATTCTTTTTACCTTCTGCTCAATAACAGATTTATCTACCTTTTTCAGATTCAGGCCGAAACCGATATTGTCCATAACATTGAGATGCGGAAACAATGCATATTTCTGGAATACCGTGTTGATCTCTCTTTTATATGGAGGCAGCTTGGAGATCTCAATTCCGTTAAACAGTACCTCTCCGCCGCTTGGCTCCTCAAAGCCGGCAATGATCCTTAAGGTTGTTGTCTTTCCACAGCCGCTGGGTCCCAGAAGCGTAAGGAATTCGTTTTCGTGAATGTCCAGATTAATGCCCCGGAGCACCTGCTGGTCATCAAAGTTTTTTGTGAGATTTTTTAACTCGATCAGTTTATTGCTCATCTTTTATATTCCCCTTCCCGCGTTTTCCTGCGATCAGATATACTGCCAGTACCAGAAGGATCACTCCCAGCATTATGGTACAAAGTGCATTGATCTCCGGCGTAACGCCTGTTTTCATCTGTGTGTAAACTTTTATCGGCAGCGTGGATACACGTGGCCCGGTTACAAAAATACTGATCACCACATCGTCCATGGACATGGCAAAGGCCAGCAGAGAACCGGATATAACAGCCGGCATGATCAGCGGCAGGGTAATGTCCCAGAAGGCCCGAAAGGAACCGGCACCAAGATCTCTGGCTGCCTCTTCCAGGGACGGATCCATTCCCACAAGCCTTGCTTTTACCTCCATCAAAATATAGGGCACGCAGAAAACCGTGTGTCCGATCAGAAGTGTCAGCATTCCAAATGGCAGGTTCAGCATATAGAAAAATGCCATCAGTACCATTCCCAGAATGATTTCCGGGATCATCAGAGGCAGGATGGAAATATACTCCATCACCCCTTTTGTTTTCCAGTGGATCCTGGAAAGTCCTACAGCCCCCAGTGTTCCGATCACTGCAGATACCCCACAGCTGGACACCGCCAGGATCAAACTGTTTTTCAATGCCTGGATCAGATCCCTGTCCTGAAACAGTTCCTGATACCATTTCAGGGAAAATCCGGTAAAGCGCACCGGAAGTCTTGCTTCATTAAACGAAAATACCACTACCACACCAATGGGCAGATACATAAGGAAAAACAGGATTCCCAGGTACAGTCCTGAAAGCTTTGAGTTCTTTTTCATCCGATTCCCTCCAGTTCCTTCACATTGGTAAGCTTCCGATATAATACGATCATCAGAGTTGTCAGTATCATCAGTACCACAGCCAGTGCTGCGGCAAAGGGCCAGTTATTGCCTCTTGTCATCTGCTCCTGGATCAGACTTCCCACAAGTACGATCTTGTTTCCGCCCAGGATATCCGCAATAAAAAACAGACCCATAGACGGAATAAAGGTAAGTATCACTCCGGAAAGAAGTCCCGGCAAAGTCAGCTTAAAGGTGACGCTCCAGAAAGCCTTCCATCTGCTGGCTCCAAGGTCTCTGGCAGCTTCCACAAGGGACCAGTCCAGCTTTTCCGCACTGGAATATACGGACAGTGCCATAAACGGCAGCAATACATAGATCATACCGATCACGATCGCAGGATAGCTGTACAGGATTTTTAAGGGCTCCTGGATGATGCCAAGCTTCATCAGCAGATAATTCAGAAGGCCCTTTTTCTGGAGAATGATGATCCAGCCATAAAGACGGATCAGGGAATTCACCCAGAAAGGCAGCATCAGGAAAAGCATGGCCAGCTTCTTTTTGCCCTCGGAAAGCTTTGCCATAAAGTATCCGAATGGGTAGCCCACCAGACAAATGATCAAAGTGCTGGTGAGCGCAAGGCGGAAGGATCCCGTAAAGGTCTGCAGGTATACAGGCTCCAGGATCTGCTTGTAATTATCCAGAGTAAATTTCCAGTTCACGCCGTAGCCGCCGTCTGCTGTGGAAAAGCTCAGTGCAGCTACATACAGAAGAGGCAGTGCGACGAAGATCAGTGTAAAAAGATACAGCGGCAGGATCATCCATACGGAGCCTGCTCTGTGCTTACGCATGAGTACCTCCTACACAGGGACCTGACTGATCCGGCAATACTTCTTCTGATCTTTCTTCCCGATCTACCAGCACTGCATCTGTAGGAAGAAAACAGCAGCGCACCTTTTCTCCTACACTGACATTTGTATCAATGCCGTAACGGCTTGCCACGATTTCCTGACCTTCCGAAATTTTCAAAACAACACGGAGCTGGCCGCCGGCGAAGGTTTTTTCAATGACTTCGGCGGTTAAGCCATCGCAGCTGTCCTCTGTGTGTTTTTCTGCGGGCTCCTGTACACTCTTTTGTGTGTTTTCTGATGTGCAATTCGGCGTGCTTTGTTGTGCATTTTTTTTATTTTCCTCAAACCGGATATTTTCGCTTCTTACTGCGATGGTAACCTTTTCTCCTTTTTGCGGAAAAAATCCTCTGTCAGATGTAGCTGCGGTGTCCATTGATACTTTTACTTTTCCGGCATCAGTTCTTACGGTGATCTGAGCGGAAGTACCGTCAATCTCCTCTTCCGCAATGCTTTCCACAATACCGGTCAGGATATTGGCATTTCCAACAAAGGTTGCCACATAGCTGGTCTTCGGATGATTATAGATCTCATCCGGCGTCCCAATCTGCTCAAAGCGACCGTGGTTCATCACAGCAATCGTATCAGACATGTTGATGGCTTCTTCCTGATCGTGAGTGATATAGATAAAGGTGATCCCCAGCTTCTTCTGCAGGCGCTTCAGCTCGTGCTGCATGGCACGCCTCAGCTGCAGATCCAGTGCACCAAGGGGTTCGTCCAGAAGAAGTACCTCCGGATTGTTCACAAGTGCTCTGGCTATGGCCACACGCTGGCGCTGACCGCCGGAAAGCTCTGACGGCTTACGCCTCTCAAAGCCCGGAAGCTGAACAAGCTCCAGCATTTCTTTGACTCTTCTGCTGATCTCCGCTTTCGATGTTTTTTTCAATTTCAGCCCATATCCAATGTTATCTGCTACATTCATATGGGGAAAAAGTGCATAATTCTGGAACACTGTGTTCACATTGCGCTGATTCGGTTCCAGGGATGTCACATCCTTTCCATCCAGAAAAACCTGGCCGGAATCTGGCTGTTCCAGGCCTGCAATGATCCGCAGTGTAGTGGTTTTTCCACAGCCGGAAGACCCCAGCAGAGTGACAAATTCTCCTTTTTTTGCTGTAAGACAGATGCTTTCCAGGACGTCCTCACCTTCCTGGAAGCTCTTTTTTATGTTTTTCAATTCTAATGAAATTTCGGACATTTAGTTCTCCTTCTGTTTGCTATGATATCCGCCCCCTGCATGGGATTTTCTGATTCGGTTAACTACTCATTTTCATGAAAATTATCTCGTATATACTGACAATAAGTTTCTTTATTAAATACAGGTTTAAATTCCTGACAGATTTTTTTTGCTTCTTTTGCCTGATCACAGAGAAGACGATACGTAGTCAGTGCCAGAAGCTTGGCTGGTTTGATATATGCCAGTTCTTCATCCATGATCTTAAAATCTGCTCCGTGAAGTTTTCCCGCAAATCCTCCAAATGTAAAATTCAGCACTGGAAACAGATGGGTCAGGTCTCCTACGTCGGTACAGGCGTTGTTAAAATCTGCCGGCTTTGAACATCGGTATGAAGCATCCAGAAGCTTTACGGATTCTTCCATCACTTTATCCGCACCTCTGTGCAAGATCGGCATATATCCCTGAAGCGGTTCTCTTTCGATCGTACCACCGAATGCATAGGCAGCTCCGTCATAGGCACGGTCCATTTTTTCCTGTGTTGCCCGGATCGCATCCAGAGACGCTGCACGGACTTTTGTTTCGATCACCGCTTCGTCTGGAACTGCATTGATCACATCTCCGGCTTTTCGGATCACGTTGTGAAGACGCACATGGTCTTCCTCCCGGAACGTTTCCCGCATCAGTCCCATCATCTGAATGGCACTGGAAGTAATACTTAATGCATTGACACCATCCCATGGATCAATGGCTGCATGTGCGGCTTTTCCTCTTACTGTCACTCGTTCTGCGGAAAATCCATTGCAGGCCGCATTCCCCAGGTAAAAATCTTCTTCTACCGGCATCATGTGCACATGTGTGGTCAAAATAATGTCTGAATGATCAAATTCTCCAAGCCGGATCAGTTCGCTTTTTCCGGATGCAGGAAAGCCGATTCCCTCTTTCCGAAGCCATGCACGTTTATCTGCATCAATGTATTCTTCCGCCGGAACGGCAAAAAAAGATACGGACCCAGACAGAGAGGCTTGAACCTCCTCATTGGTCAGTGCCAATGCTGCGCCGATCATGGCTGCAATCTGTGCGTGGTGTCCGCATGCATGTGCTGTCCCGTTGGCGGGATCAGCCATCGGATGCGACTTACATCCGATGGCGTCAAGTTCTCCGATAATCGTAATGTTCGGTCCGTCCTGTTCCATCCACTCAGCGCGGACTCCTGTGCGTGCAAGTCCTCCATGCACACGAAGTCCCAGGCCACGCAAAAAAGCCGCTACGTGTGCGGCTGTTCTCTCCTCATAAAACCCTGGTTCCGGATGACTCTGGATATCCTTCGCAAAGGCTATGATCTCATCTCTGTGTTCATCTATAGTCTGAATGATCTTTTCTTCAATATGATTCATGTCTTATAACCTCCATTTTCCGCAGGTTAAGCTATATGATATCATAAAACAGTTGATTTGGAAATAGATATTTTCTGGAGATATTTCGCTACTCCGTCGTTTTCATTGGAACCGATGATCCCGGTTGCCACAGCTTTCAGTTCACTCACTGCATTTTCCACTGCATAGGCTTCATCCGCTATTTTAAACATATCAATATCATTTTTTCCATCACCAAAAACAACTAATCTGTCACATTCCAGTTTTTGTTTTAGCTGCAAAGCAGCCTGCGCTTTGGATGCTTTTTGTGGCATGATCTCCAGCCACTGTTCTCCTGTGTAGATGCCCTTCTGATAAACAACATGATATTTATTTTTATATTTATGATAAAATGGTTCCAGCTTCTCCGGATTATCAATGCAGGTGATATAAAAAAGATCTCCATACATCAGTTCAGATTCTGTAGTTACAATATTCGTGCGTTTGTCGCCCTTCCGGCTGTTTAAAAATGTCTGCATTCCACTTGTTGCCTTTGCCGCTATATAAGAAAACTTTTCAACATTATCCTGATATGAATATATGATCGGATATATTTCGTGTGCAAAAAGATCCCTCAATACCTCATATATATCCTCTTCAAAATAATTGGCAATGAGAATTTCCTCTGTTATATTATCTTTCACAAATGCCCCATTGTATATAATAAGAGGAAAGTGTGTGTTAAGGCCTTCTGTTACTTTTTTTGCCGTATTTAAGGAACGAGCTGTTGCATAGGAAAATAACATGCCTGAAGAAGTTAAAGCATTGATTGTTTTTATTGTATATGAAGATAAAGTTTCATTTTTTCGTAAAAGAGTTCCGTCGAGATCTGATACATATAGTGTTTTCATAAATAAATCCTTTCGTTTTACTATGGACTGTAGATAGGGAAACTTTTTTCAGTTGACAGGGAAATTGATGATAAAATATTTCTTTATTATAGCACAAAAAAAGTGGCTGTTTAAGCCACTTTTTTACGATTGTATATTCAAAACTACATACATGTTCTGTTGATGATCGTTAATCTTTTTTGAATCAATTCTTAACCTGCGTTTCTTGGTCAAGCCCTCACCCGATTAGTAACAGTCAGCTCCATGTGTTACCACACTTCCACCTCTGCCCTATCTACCTCGTCGTCTTCAAGGGGGTTTACTTCATAAGAATGGGATATCTCATCTTGAGGGGGGCTTCACGCTTAGATGCCTTCAGCGTTTATCCCTTCCGGACTTGGCTA